>JBGAIS010000075.1:0-18384 GCA_044225355.1 Casimicrobiaceae bacterium
GGGGATGTGCACGGCGTCCGTCTTCGACTCGACCTTGTAGAGCTCGCCGGCGAGATGCCCCGCGCTGCCGTTGCTACCCGAGCCGAACGAGAGCTTGCCGGGGTTGGCCTTCGTGTAGGCGATGAACTCCTTCACGTTGTTGACCGGCGAGGAAGCGTTGACGACGAGCACGTTGGGCGTGATCGCGATGAGCGTGATCGGCGCGAAGTCCTTCGCCGCGTCGTACGGCATCGTCTTGTAGAGGCTCGGGTTGACCGCGTGGGTCGACAGCGCGCCGAGCAGGATCGTGTAGCCGTCCGGCGGCGACTTGGCGACCACGTCGGCGCCGATGTTCCCGCCGGCGCCCGGCCGGTTCTCGACCACCACCGACTGCCCCCACATCTCGGTGAGCTTCTGTGCGATGAGCCGGCCCGCGATGTCGAGCGATCCGCCCGGCGGGAAGGGCACGACGAGCTTCACGGGCTTGGTCGGATAGGCGGCGGTCGCCTGCGCGAGCGCGGGTCCGGCCAGCGCGATGGCGGCCAGCGCGGCAACGATGCGGATCGCGCCAGAAACATTTCGTAACAGTCTCATGCTCGAGGAACTCCGGGGTGGCCCATCAAGTCGGACGGATTCTAGCAAGGGCGGGACGCGGCGTTTGGAGGAGTGGGGCCGCCACGGGCATAATGGCTGGTTGGCGAAGAAGACGCCGCCACGCCCGGCTCGGGCACGAGCCCACGGGCTTTCCATACGGCGCGCCAGCCCATCGGTATCGGGGACATGAGTCGAACTGTCGCAATCGTTGCCGCAGCCGCGGTGGCCTTGGCCGCCGCCGCGGGCGGGTATTGGATCGGCGCCAAGCGCCCCTCGCAGGAGGTCGGGGCGCCTGCCCCCAAGGCCGCGGCCGCGAAGGACGCCGGCGGGCCGGCGGTGGCGGTCGAGGCCGCCAAGGTCGTGACCCTCCCGATGCCGCAGACCATCACCGCGGTCGGGAGCCTGCGCTCGGACGAGTCCGTGACGCTGCGTCCCGAGAACGCCGGGCGCATCAGCGCCATCACGTTCCAGGAAGGCCAGCGCGTCGCCAAGGGCGCGCCCCTCGTGAAGCTCGACCCCGCGATCCCGCAGGCCGAGTACGAGCAGGCGAAGGCCAACCTCACGCTCGCGAAGGCCAAGTTCGATCGCGCGGTGGACCTGGCCAACCGCAACTACATCTCGGGCCAGGCCAAGGACGAGGCCGAGAACAGCTTCAAGGTCGCGCAGGCCACGCTGCAGCTCGCCGAGGCGAAGCTCGCCAAGACCGACATCCGCGCGCCGTTCTCCGGGATCATCGGACTGCGCTCCGTCTCCGTGGGCGACTACGTGAAGGAAGGCGCGGACATCGTGAACCTCGAGTCCATCGATCCGTTGAAGGTCGACTTCCGCGTCCCCGAGACCTACCTGCGCCAGGTCCAGCCCGGCCAGGCGCTGACCATCACGCTCGACGCCATGCCGGGCAAGTCCTACGACGGCAAGGTGGTGGCGCTCAATCCCCTGGTCGACGCCGCGGGCCGCTCTATCGTCATCCGCGCCCAGGTGCCGAACGCGAGCACGCTGCTGCGCCCGGGCATGTTCGCGCGGGTGCGCCTCATCACGCGCGACCAGGCCGACGCGATGGTCGTGCCGGAGCAGGCGCTGGTGCCGCAGGGCAGCGAGCAGTTCGTGTTCAAGGTGGTCGACGGCAAGGTGAGCCGCGTGAAGGTCGAGACCGGCCAGCGTCGCGACAGCAAGGTCGAGGTGCTCGCGGGGCTGGCCCCCGGCGACGTCGTGGTCACGGCGGGGCAGCTCAAGCTTCGCGACGGCGTGCCCGTCAAGGTCTCCGTCGGAGGCGATGCCGCCGCGCAGGCGGACGGGCAGGGCGCGCGCGCCGCGGCGCCGGCCGGGACGGGGGCTTCCGCGCCGGTGAAGGCGGGCGGGCTCGACGTGCGCCAGCCCAAGAGCTGATCCGCCGCTCGCCCCCAGGAGAGGACGCGCGATGACCCTTCCCGAGCTGTGCATCAAGAGGCCGGTCTTCGCGACCGTCCTCTCCCTCATCATCCTGCTCGTCGGGCTCATCTCGTACCAGCGGCTGTCGGTGCGCGAGTACCCGCGCATCGACGAGCCCGTGGTGAGCGTCAGCACCACGTACCGCGGCGCGTCGGCGGAGGTCGTCGAGTCGCAGGTCACGAAGATCCTCGAGGACTCGCTTTCGGGCATCGAGGGCGTCGAGCTCATGACGTCGCAGAGCCGATCGGAGACGAGCCGCATCAACGTGCGCTTCTCGCTGTCGCGCAATCCCGACTCCGCCGCGGCCGACGTCCGCGACAAGGTGTCGCGCGTGCGCGCGAAGCTCCCGGATGCCGTCGACGAGCCGGTCATCGCCAAGGTCGAGGCGGATTCGCAGCCCATCATCTACATCAGCGTCGAGGCGGGATCGCAGTCGACGCTGCAGGCCACCGACTACGTCAATCGCTACATCAAGCCCCGGCTGTCGGTGCTGCCGGGCGCCGCGGACGTCCGCATCTTCGGCGAGCGCCAGGTCTCGATGCGCGTCAACATCGACCGCACGCGCCTCGCCGGCTACAAGCTCACGGTGCAGGACGTCGAGGACGCCATCCGGCGCCAGAACGCCGAGATCCCGGCCGGGCGCATCGAGTCGACGTCGCGCGAGTTCACGGTGGTCGCCGAGACCGACGTGCAGACGCCCGAGCAATTCGGCAACATCATCATCGCCAACGTCGGCGGCTATCCCGTGCGCATCCGCGACGTCGGATCGGCGCAGATCGGACCGCTCGACGATCGCTCCATCTCGCGCTACAACGGCAAGCCGTCGCTCAACATCGGCGTCATCAAGCAGGCGGTGGCGAACCCGCTCGAGCTCTCGCAAGGGGTGCGCGCAGAAGTCGACAAGATCAACGAGAACCTGCCGTCGGGGATGAAGCTCATCGTCTCCTACGATACCTCGGTGTTCATCGACCGCTCCATCCAGTCGGTGTTCCACACCATCGGCGAGGCGATCATCCTCGTCGTGCTCGTGATCTTCTTCTTCCTGCGCAGCCTGCGCGCCACGATCATCCCGATCGTGACCATCCCGGTGTCGCTCGTCGGCGCGTTCGCGCTGATGTACTTCTTCGGCTTCACCATCAACACGCTCACGCTCCTTGCGATGGTGCTCGCGATCGGCCTCGTCGTCGACGACGCCATCGTCGTGCTGGAGAACATCTTCCGGCACATGGAGGAAGGCATGCCGCGCAAGGCGGCGGCCATGCAAGGAGCGCGCGAGATCGCGTTCGCGGTCATCGCGATGACGCTGACGCTCACGTCGGTGTTCGCGCCGCTCGCCTTCGCGACGGGCCGCACGGGGCGCCTCTTCATCGAGTTCGCGCTGACGCTCGCGGGCGCGGTGCTCGTGTCCGGCTTCATCGCGCTGACGCTGACGCCGATGATGTGCTCGCTCTTCCTCCACCACGAGGCGAAGCACTCCTGGATCTACAACAAGATAGAGTCGGGCTTCGTCGCGTTCACCGACGCTTACCGCGCGCTCCTCACGTGGCTCCTCCAGCATCGCTGGATCGTCGGCGCGGGCTGGATCGCGACGCTCGCCGTCGGCGGGCTCCTTTTCGTCACGCTGAAGGCGGAGCTCTCGCCCGTGGAGGATCGCGGCGTGGTGTTCGGCCTCGTCACCGCGCCGCAGGGATCGACGCCGCAGTACACCTCGGACCAGCTCCGTCCCATCGAGGAGTTCTACGCGCAGGTCCCCGAGGCCTACGCGTTCACCGCGATATCGGGCTTCCCCACCGTCGTCGACGGCAACGCGGTTCTTCGCCTCAAGCCCTGGGAGGAGCGCAAGCGCAAGCAGCAGGACATCGCGGACGAGCTCCGCCCGAAGTTCGCGTCCATCCCGGGTGCGCTCGCGTTCCCGCTCAACCCGCCGTCGCTCGGGCAGGGATTCCGCTCCACGCCGATCGAGTACGTGCTGATGTCGCAGGTGCCGTACCCGGAGCTGCAGCGCGTCACCGATCGCTTCCTCGACGAGGCCCGCAAGATCCCGGGCGTGCAGAACCTGCAGATCGACCTGCGCCTCAACACGCCCGAGGTCCGCGTCAACCTCAACCGCGACAAGCTGGGCGACGTCGGCGTCAACGTCGAGACCGTCGGCCGCACGCTCGAGACGATGCTCGGCGGCCGGCAGGTGACGCGCTTCAAGCGCGAGGGCGAGCAGTACGACGTCATCGTGCAGGTGGCGCCGGTGGACCGGTCCACGCCGGCCGACATCAGCGATATCTACGTGCGGGCCCGCGACGGCAGCATGGTGCAGCTCGCGAACCTCGTCGACGTGCGCGAGGGCGTGGCGCCGCAATCGCTCAACCACTTCAACCGCCTGCGCGCCGTCAAGATCACCGGCACGCTCGGGCCGGGATACACCATCGACGACGCGCTCAAGGCCATGGACGACGTCGCGCGCCGCGTGCTGCCGCCCACCGCGCAGACGGGCCTCGACGGGCAGTCGCGCGAGTTCCGGGCGTCGGGCAAGGAGATCTACTTCACGTTCGTGCTCGCGCTCTTCTTCATCTACCTCGTGCTGGCGGCGCAGTTCGAGAGCTTCGCGCACCCGTTCGTGATCATGCTGTCGGTGCCGCTGTCGATGACCGGCGCGCTGTTCGCGCTGTGGGCCGCGGGCGGCACGCTCAACATCTACAGCCAGGTGGGCCTCATCACGCTGGTCGGCCTCATCACGAAGCACGGCATTCTCATCGTCGAGTTCGCGAACCAGCTCCGCGCGAAGGGCGAGGACCTCGTCCCGGCCGTGGTGGACGCCGCCACGCTGCGACTGCGCCCCATCCTCATGACCACCGGCGCCATGGTGCTGGGTGCGCTGCCCCTCGCTCTCGCGAGCGGCGCCGGCGCCGAGTCGCGCACCCAGATCGGCTGGGTGATCGTGGGCGGCATGGCCTTCGGCACGCTCCTGACCCTCTTCGTGGTGCCCGTCGCGTATTCGCTCGTCGCGCGCAAGGCGCATCTCGAGGCGCACGGCATGGACGCGCTCCCGGCGCACGGGGCGGGCCACGCGCCGGCCCCGGCGGCCGGGCACGGGGACTGAGAGCGCGCGAGGCGCTTCCCTTCGACGGCGGCAGCCCAAACTGCCGCCGTTGTCATATTTGAAATAGAATCGTCAACGAAAAGAGGCAGACTGCCCGTTTTTCCGACTCGCCCCTAGGAGGATTCATGAATCGTCTCACCGTGCTGCGCGCCGCCCTGGCGACCGCGCTCGCGCTGTCCGCCTCGGCGGCCTTCGCGGTTACCGAGATCCAGTTCTGGCATTCGATGACCGGCGCCCTGGGCGACCGCGTCGGCGACCTCGCCAAGAAATTCAACGACAGCCAGAAGGACTACAAGGTCGTCCCGGTGTTCAAGGGCACGTATCCCGAGTCGATGGCCGCGCTCGTGGCCGCCACTCGCGCCGGCAACCCGCCGCACATGGTGCAGATCTTCGAGGTGGGCACCGGCACGATGATGGCATCGGGCAAGGCGATCAAGCCGGTCTACGAAGTGATGGCGCAGGCGGGCGAGAAGTTCGACCCCAAGAACTACATCCCGGCGGTCGCGGGCTATTACTCCACGCCCTCGGGCCAGATGCTCTCGTTCCCGTTCAACAGCTCCACGCCGGTGTTCTATTACAACAAGGACGCTTTCAAGAAGGCGGGCCTCGATCCCAACGCGCCGCCCAAGACGTGGCCGGCCGTGATGGCCGCCGCCGCCAAGCTCAAGGTCGCGGGCGAGAAGTGCGGATACACGACGGGCTGGCCGTCGTGGGTGCAATACGAGACGTTCAGCGCCTGGCACGACCTGCCGTTCGCCACCAAGCAGAACGGCTTCGCGGGCATCGATCCCAAGCTCGAGATCGTGAACCCGCTGCAGATCAAGCACATCGAGAATCTCGTCGAGTGGAACAAGAAGGGCTACTTCACCTACGCCGGGCGCACCAACGAGGGTGAGTCCAAGTTCTTCAGCGGCGAGTGCCCGATGATGACGTCGAGCTCCGCGGCGTACGCCAACATCAAGCGCAACGCCAAGTTCGATTTCGGCATCAGCACGATCCCGTACTACCCCGACGCCCCGGGCGCGCCGCAGAACACGATCATCGGCGGCGCGTCGCTCTGGGTCATGAACGGCAAGAAGCCGGACGAGTACAAGGGCATCGCCAAGTTCCTGACGTTCCTGTCGCAGCCCGAGCTGCAGGCGCAGTGGCACCAGGAGACGGGCTACCTGCCCATCACCATGGCGGCGTACGAGATCACGAAGAAGTCGGGTTTCTACGACAAGAACCCCGGCACCAACGTGTCCGTCGAGCAGATGATCGTGAAGACGACCAAGAACTCGAGGGGCGTGCGCCTCGGCAACTTCGTGCAGGTGCGCGACGCGATCCAGGAAGAGCTCGAGGCGGCGCTCGCCGGCAAGAAGACCGCGAAGGAAGCGGTCGAGGCCGGCCAGAAGCGCGGTGACGAGATCATCGACAAGTTCGCGAAGGCGCAGAAGAAGGGCTGATCCGCCGAGCGACCCGCGAGGCGCCCGTCCCGTCCCCGGGCCGGGCGCCTCGCCCCAAGGACCGAAGAGGGCGTACCGGCTCGCGAAGGATCACGCGGCGCCCGCCCATGCGGCGCCGGCGAACACCGGCGCCGACGCCGCATGAGCAACTGATCACCGCCGCCGAGGCCGCCTCCGCGGGTCCGGTCCGCTCGGCCTGCTGCCGGGCCGCCGCTACCGGCGGGCGAGGCACTCTCCGCGCACGTCTCAGGCCGTGCCGGCTTGCGCGCGCCGCTGTCATATTTGACCTGGAATCGTCACCCGTCGAAGGCAACTCCAAGATTTGCCGCGGACCCACTAGAGAGGACAACCATGAATCGCCGCATTTCCGCAGCCGTGCGCGCGCTGCGCTCGTCGCTGCTTCCATCAGCATAGCGAGCGTCGCCAGCGCCCAGACCGAGATCCAGTTCTGGCACTCCATGACGGGCGCCTTGGGCGACCGCGTGGGCGACCTCGCCAAGCGCTCAACGACAGCCCAGGAAGGACTACAAGGTCGTGCCGGTGTTCAAGGGCACCTATCCCGAGTCGATGGCCGCGCTCGTGGTCGCCGCGCCGGTAATCCGCCGCACATGGTGCAGATCTTCGAGGTGGGCACCGGCACGATGATGGCGTCGGGCAAGGCGATCAAGCCGGTGTACGAAGTGATGGCGCAGGCGGGCGAGAAGTTCGATCCCAAGGCGTACATCCCGGCGGTCGCGGGCTACTACTCAACGCCGGACGGGCGGATGCTGTCGTTCCCGTTCAACAGCTCCACGCCGGTGTTCTACTTCAACAAGGACGCCTTCAAGAAGGCGGGCCTCGATCCCGCCAACCCGCCAAGACGTGGCCCGCCGTGATGGCGGCCGCCGCCAAGCTCAAGGTCGCGGGCGAGAAGTGCGGATACACGACCGGCTGGCCGTCGTGGGTGCAGTACGAGACGTTCAGCGCCTGGCACGACCTGCGTTCGCCACCAAGCAGAACGGCTTCTCTGCGGGCATCGATCCCAAGCTCGAAGATCGTGAACCTGCTGCAGATCAAGCACATCGAGAACCTCGTCGAGTGGGAACAAGAAGGGCTACTTCACCTACGCCGGGCGCACCAACGAGGGTGAGGCCAAGTTCTTCAGCGGCGAGTGCCCGATGATGACGTCGAGCTCGGCGGCGTACGCGAACATCAAGCGCAACGCCAAGTTCGATTTCGGCATCAGCACGATCCCGTACTACCCGGATGCGCCGGGCGCGCCGCAGAACACGATCATCGGCGGCGCTTCGCTGTGGGTGATGAACGGCAAGAAGCCGACGAGTACAAGGGCATCGCCAAGTTCCTGACGTTCCTCTCGCAGCCTGAGCTGCAGGCCGATGGCATCAGGAGACGGGCTACCTGCCCATCACCATGGCGGCGTACGACATCACGAAGAAGTCGGGTTTCTACGACAAGAACCCCGGGACCAACGTGTCCGTCGAGCAGATGATCGTCAAGACGACCAAGAACTCCAGGGGGCGTGCGCCTCGGCAACTTCGTGCAGGTGCGCGACGCGATCCAGGAAGAGTTCGAGGCGGCGCTCGCCGGCAAGAAGACCGCGAAGGAAGCGGTCGAGGCCGGCCAGGAAGCGCGGCAACGAGATCATCGACAAGTTCGCGAAGGCGCAGAAGCAAGGGCTGATCCTCGGGAGCGACCCGCGAGGCGTCCGTCTTTCGCGGGCCGGACGCCTTTTTCGCCCCGCACGCCCGAAGAGGGGCGTACCGCCGAAGCTTCCGCCATGGAAAAGCGAGTCCTCTTCCGCTCCCGCTGGCTGCCGTATGTCCTGGTGGCGCCGCAGATCGCCATCACCGTCGTCTTCTTCTTCTGGCCCGCCGCGCAGGCGCTGTACCAGTCGCTGCTGGTCGAGGACGCCTTCGGCGCGAGCACGCAATTCGTCTGGTTCGACAACTTCAAGGAGCTCTTCGGCAACGAGGACTACCTCTACTCGTTCCGCGTGACGATCGTCTTCTCGCTCCTCGTCACCGTGCTCGGATTGTCCATCTCGCTCGTGCTCGCGGTGTTCGCCGATCGCGTCGTTCGCGCCGCCAACATCTACAAGACGCTTCTCATCTGGCCGTACGCAGTGGCCGCCGCGGTCGCGGCCGTCCTGTGGCTGTTCCTGTTCAGCCCCACGCTCGGCATCCTCACGTTCGCCTTGCGGGCGATGGGCATCGCCTGGAATCCGTTGCTGGACGGCACGGACGCGCTCATCCTCATCGTCGTCGCCGCGGTGTGGAAGCAGATCTCCTACAATTTCCTGTTCTTCCTCGCGGGCCTGCAGTCGATCCCGAAGTCGCTCATCGAGGCGGCGGCGATCGACGGCGCCGGCCCGGTGCGGCGCTTCGTCACGATCGTGTTCCCCTTGCTCACGCCCACGACGTTCTTCCTGCTCGTGGTCAACATCGTCTACGCGTTCTTCGACACCTTCGCCATCGTCGACGCCGCCACCGGAGGCGGTCCGGCCAAGGCCACGTCGATCCTCGTGTTCAAGGTGTACCACGACGGCTTCAAGGGCCTCGACCTCGGAGGCTCGGCGGCGCAGTCGGTGGTGCTCATGGCCATCGTCGTCACGCTGACCGTGGTGCAGTTCCGCTTCATCGAGAAGAAGGTGCAGTACTGATGGCGCCGCCGTCGAGGCCGACGTGATCGAGCGCCGGCCGGTCCTCAACTTCGTGAGCCACCTCGTCCTGATCCTGGGCGTGGCGGTGGTGGCGTTCCCGCTGTACGTGACGTTCGTGGCGTCGACGCTTTCCTACGACGAGGTCCTGCAGGCGCCCATGCCGCTCGTGCCCGGCGGCGAGCTCGTCAACAACTACCTTCAGGTCCTCTCGCACGGATCCGAGCGTGCCTCCGCCGCGCCGGTCGGGCAGATGATGCTGAACAGCCTCGTCACGGCGCTCGTCATCGCCATCGGCAAGATCGCGATCTCGCTCCTCTCCGCGTTCGCCATCGTCTACTTCCGCTTCCGGTTCCGCGCGTTCTTCTTCTGGATGATCTTCCTCACGCTGATGCTGCCGGTCGAAGTGCGCATCCTCCCGACGTACCAGGTGGTCGCGGACCTCCACATGATCGACACCTACGCGGGCCTCACGGTACCGCTCATCGCCTCGGCCACCGCGACGTTCCTGTTCAGGCAGTTCTTCCTCACCATCCCGGACGAGCTCGCCGAGGCCGCGCGCATCGACGGCGCGGGTCCCATGCGCTTCTTCTGGGACGTCGTCCTGCCGCTTTCGAGGCCGAGCATGGCCGCGCTCTTCGTCATCCTCTTCATCTACGGGTGGAACCAGTACCTGTGGCCGCTCCTCGTCACCACGCAGGAGTCGATGTACACGAGCGTCATCGGGATCAAGCGCATGATCACCGGCGGCGACGCCGCGACGGAATGGAACCTCGTCATGGCCACCGCCATCCTGGCCATGCTGCCGCCCGCGCTGGTCGTCATCCTGATGCAGCGCTGGTTCGTGAAGGGCCTCGTGGACACCGAGAAATGAGCGCGACGCTCGAGGGTGCGACGTGAGCGCCTCCGTCGACCCGGTCGTGGCCGCCAAGGTCGCGCGTGACCGCGACGTCCTGCTTCGCCTGCTGTCGGTGACGGCCTCGCTAGCGGGCCTTTGCATCGCCGCGCTCGGCTTCCTCGAGTCCGCGGACCGCCCCGCGCTCGACAAGTCGTATGCGGACGAGCTCATCGCGCTCGACGCGCTGCTGTTCGTCGGCTGCGTGTACCTCATCCTGTGGGCGCTGCGCACGTCGCGCCCCGAGCGTGCGCTCGCGCTCTCCCGCGCGGTGAACTACATCTTCCTCTTCGCACTCACGTCGCTCCTCATCGTGTCGACCTACATCATCTTCATCGTCCTCTGACCATGGCCCGCGTCGATCTCCGTGATGTCCGCAAGAGCTACGGCGACCTCGAGGTCATCCACGGCGTCTCCACCACCGTGGCCGACGGCGAGTTCATCGTCATCGTCGGTCCGTCCGGGTGCGGCAAGTCGACGCTGCTGCGCATGGTGGCGGGCCTCGAGGCCATCACGTCCGGCGAGATCGTCATCGGCGAGCGCGTGGTCAACGACCTCGAGCCCAAGGATCGCGACATCGCGATGGTCTTCCAGAACTACGCGCTCTACCCGCACATGAGCGTGTTCGACAACATGGCGTACGGCCTTCGCATCCGCGGCTTCTCGAAGGACGAGATCCGCACGCGCGTCGATCGCGCTGCCGGCATCCTGGAGCTGGGGCCGCTCCTCGAGCGCAAGCCGCGCCAGCTCTCGGGCGGGCAGCGCCAGCGCGTCGCCATGGGCCGCGCCATCGTGCGCGAGCCCGCGGTCTTCCTCTTCGACGAGCCGCTGTCGAACCTCGATGCCAAGCTGCGGGTGCAGATGCGCTTCGAGATTCAGAAGCTCCACCGCCGGCTGGGCACGACGAGCCTCTACGTCACGCATGACCAGGTCGAGGCGATGACGCTCGCGCATCGCATGATCGTGATGAACGCCGGCCGCGCCGAGCAGATCGGCTCGCCGATGGAGGTCTACGAGAATCCGTCGACGCTCTTCGTCGCGGGCTTCATCGGCTCGCCCGCGATGAATTTCCTGCCCGCCAAGGGAGACGGCGGCTCGCGCTTCTCGCTCCTCGCGGGCGGCCACGTGAGCGCCGCGAAAGGCGGCGCGCCCGAGGGCGCGTCGGTCACCATCGGCGTTCGCCCCGAGCACCTGCATCCGTCGAGCGCGGCGGAGTCTCTCCTTACCGGCCAGGTCGAGATGGTCGAGCAGCTCGGCGCCGACACGCTCGTGCACGTGGGCCACGGCGCCGGCAGCGTGATCGCGCGCGTGCCCAACGGTCATCCCGCGCAGGTCGGGTCGACGATATCGCTTGCAGCCGATCCTGCGCGCCTGTTCCTCTTCGATTCCGAAACCGGCGCGAGGCTTCCGTGAGGTTCGCATGACAGAGCTTCCTCCCTGGCCGTATCCCCGCATGTGTGCGCACCGCGGCGCGGGCAAGCTCGCGCCCGAGAACACGCTCACCGCGATGCGTGTGGGCCACGCGCACGGATACACGATGGTCGAGTTCGACGTGAAGCTCGCCGCCGACAATGTCGCGTTCCTCCTGCACGATGCGACGCTCGAGCGCACCACGAGCGGCCGCGGGCGCGCCGACGCCCTGCCATGGCGCGAGCTCTCCCGCCTTGACGCGGGCGGCTGGCACTCGGCGAAGTTCGCGGGCGAGATGGTGCCCACGTTCGCGGCCATCGCGCGCTGGGCCCGCGCGCACGGCGTCTTCTGCAACGCCGAGATCAAGCCCACGCCCGGACGCGAGCGCGAGACGGGCGGCGCGGTCGCGCTCGACGCCGCCGCGCTGTGGCGAGACGCCGAAGTGCCGCCGCTCATCTCGTCCTTCGCCGAAGCGTCGCTTGAGGGCGCGCGCGACGCCGCACCTTCGCTCCCGCGCGCGCTGCTGGTCGACGAGCTTCCGGAAGACTGGCTCGCGCGCCTCGCGCGCCTTTCGTGCGTCGCGCTCGACGCGAACCACAAGCTCCTGACGCGCGACCTCGTGGGGCTCGCGCATCGCGAAGGTTACCGCGTGTGCGCCTATACCCCGAACGATCCCGCGCGCGTCACCGAGCTCGCATCGTGGGGCGTGGACACGATCATCACCGACGCGATCGACGCCATCCCCGCGACGGCCTGAGGCGCCCGCCGGACGATGCCCCAGCCGTTCCCGCTGCAACAGGCGCGCGCAGATGTTGGTCGTGCGCCGACCCCGCGGACCGCCTTCGTGGACGCTGCCTAGGCTTTCTCGCGCACGTAGCTGCCGGGCGCGGCTTCGAGCGGCGGAAATGCATCGTTGCCGAGGGCCTTCGGCGCCGCGTGCATGGGCCCGCCGAAGGGCGCGAGCCACGCGTACCAATGCGGCCACCAGCTGCCGGGAATCGACTCGGCGCGCTCGAGCCAGTCGTCGGGCTGCTCCGTGAGGAGATCGTTCACCCAGTAATTGCGGCGCACGGGCTTTGGCGCGTTCACCACGCCCGCGATGTGGCCCGACGCCGCGAGCACGAACGTAACGTCGCCGCCCAGCAGCTCCGTGGTGCGGTACGCCGATCGCCACGGCACGATGTGGTCCTCGCGCGACGCCATCACGTACGCAGGCATGGCGACGCGCGCGAGGTCCACCTTCTCGCCCATCATCTCGAGCGCGCCACGTTCGCGCAGCCGGTTGCCGATGTACATGTTGCGAAGGTAGTAGACGTACATCGGGCCGGGTAGGTTGGTCGAGTCGCCGTTCCAGTACAGGAGGTCGAACGCCGGCGGGGTCTCGCCCTTGAGGTAGTTGCCCACCACGTAGTTCCACACGAGCTCGTTGGCGCGGAGGCTCGCGAAGGCGTTCGCGAGGTCACTGCCCGGGACGCGCTGGCCGGCCATGAGCTGGCGCTCGCGCGCGGCGAGCGATTCCTGCGATACGTAAACGCCGATGTCGCCGGGGTCCGCGAAGTCGAGCAGCGTGGTGAGGAACGTCGCGCTCGCGACGATCGCCTCGTGGCGCGCCGCGAGCACCGCGAGGGCGCTCGCGAGGATCGTGCCGCCCACGCAGAAGCCCAGCGCGTTGACCGTCTTGCTGCCGCTGATCGCGGCGGCGGCGCGCAGCGCGCCGATCGCGCCCATGTCGAGGTAGTCGTCCCACGTGAGCGACCCCAGCGCCTCCGGCACGTTGCGCCACGACACCATGAAGACGGTGTGGCCCTGCGCCACCGCGTGCGCGGCGAACGAATTGTTGGCGCCGAGGTCGAGGATGTAGAACTTGTTGATGCAAGGCGGCACGATGACGAGCGGTCGCTTGTGCACCTTGGGCGTGGTCGCGTCGTACTGGATGAGCTCGATGAGCTCGTTGCGGTACACGACGCTGCCCGGCGTCACCGCGACGTTGCGCCCCACGGCGAAGGCGCCTTCGTCCGTCATCGTGATGCGCCCCTTGCGCGCGTCGTCCGCGAGGTTGCGCAGTCCCTGGACCAGGCTCGCGCCTTCCGTGTCCAGCGCGCGCTTCAGCACGTCCGGATTGGTGGCGGCGAAGTTCGCGGGGGACAGCGCGTCGACGTACTGCCTCGTCGCGAACTCGAGCCGGCGCTTCTCGGGCGCGGGCAGCGGCGCGAGGTGCGCCAAGTCGCGCAGGTAGCTTCCGTGCAGGAGGTACGCCTGGCGCAGGAGCGAGTAGAACGGCAGCTCGTGCCATCCCGGCGCCTGGAAGCGGCGGTCGCCGGGCGCTTGCGCGACGATCTCGGGCAGCGATCCTCCCGAAGAAGGAAGCGCGAGCACGGCCTGCCACAGGGCGGCGAGGTCCTTTGCGTAGCGCTCGTTGATCTCGACGACCTCCGCGGGCAGCGCGGCGGCGTCGCCCTCGCCGGAAGGGGTGGCGGGCAGGGTGGGCATCGCCTGGCTCCACCACTGCGACCACGCCTGCTGCGCGCCGTGCCACTGCGCGGCGAGGTCGGGCCAGGCGGAGCTCGCGGGATCGAGGGGCGACATCGCCCCGATTCTAAACGCTCGGTCAGTGCTCGAGAAAGACATGCATCGCGGCGATGATCGCCACGCCGAGGCCGATCGCCAGGACCTGCCGCGCGGTCTCGATCGGTTCCGGCCTCCGATGAAGGCTCGGGATCAGGTCGGCCACGGCAACGTAGAGGAGGCTCGCGGCGGCGACGGCGAGAACGATGGGCAGCGCCTGCTGCATGTCCGCGAGTGCCAGGTAGCCCGCGATGGCGCCCACGAGCGTCGCAAGGCCGGCGCTCATGTTGAAGGCGAAGGCGCGGGCGCGCGAGAAGCCCGAATGGATCAGCACCGCGAAGTCGCCGACCTGCTGCGGAACCGCGTGCGCGACGATCGCGACCGTCGTCGCGACCCCGAGGCGCGTGTCGACGAGGAACGCGGCCGCGATCACGACGCCGTCGCAGAAATTGTGCACGCTGTTGCCGACGAGGATCATGAGCCCCGAGCGTCCGCCGTCGCCGTGCGAATGCAGCGCATGGTCGTGCTCGGACTCCTCCTCGTCGTCGTGATGCTCCGCATGGCCGTGCGAGTCCTCCTCGTCGTCGTGATGCTCCGCATGGCCGTGCGAGTGCCGCCACAGCACGAGCTTCTCGAGGAGGAAGAAGGCGAGGAGGCCCGCGAGCACGGTGGCCATCACGGTCGAAGGCGTCCCCGTCTCGAGCGCGTGCGGCAGGAGCTCGATGAACACCGCGCCAAGGAGCGCGCCCACCGCGAACGAGACGAGGCGCGAGATCCAAGAGGACGAGAGCGCAAGCGTGAGGCCCGCGGCCGCGGTGGCGATCACCCCGCCCGTGATCGACGCGAGGACGATTTCGGCGAGCGTGCTCACGGCAGGTCCTCTATCCACGCGGCCAGCGCCATGCGGCCGGTCGCCTTGTCGCGGCGATACGAATGGAAGCGTCCGGCGTCGCCGTGCGTGCACCACAGGCCTCCGTCCGCGCGCGCGATGCCGACCTTCGCGAGCCGCCGCCGCGCGAGCGCCGGGAGGTCCGCCAGCCACTTGCCCTCGCGGTGGGGCGCGAAGTACGCGGCGCTGCCCTCGTCGTCCGCGCAATGGACGTCGTAGACATCGCGCCCGACCTCGAACGCCGTGGGGCCGATGGCGGGTCCGATCCACGCGACGATTTGCGACGGCGGCGTGTCCATCGCGGAGACGGTCGCCTCGAGCACGCCCGCCGCGAGGCCGCGCCAGCCCGCGTGCGCGACGCCGAGCGCCGTGCCGTCCCGGCTTGCGAAGAGCACCGGAAGGCAGTCGGCCGTCTTGACCGTGAGCACTACGCCCGGCGTGTGCGTCACCGAGGCGTCCGCGCGCGGCGGCGCGGCGCGGAGCGCCTGCGCGTTGCCCGCGTCCACGCGCGCGACGTCGATGCCGTGCACCTGCGACAGCCAGACGGGATCGGACGGCAGCGCGTCGCGGAAGCGATCGCCGACGCGGCGCGTCGCGTAGCCCGCGCGCACACGCGCCGGGCCTTGCCATTGCGGGACGATCCAGTCGGCGTCCATCACGATGAATGCGCGCGCAGCGCGTCGAGGAGCGCGACGATGTCGGCGGGCAGCGGAGACTGCCACTGCATGTCCTCGCGCGTCGCGGGGTGCACGAGCCCCAGGCGCTTCGCATGCAGCGCCTGGCGTCGAAAGGCGCGCGCCTCGGCAAGGGCGTTGGCGCCGGCGCCGCGCATGCCGCGATAGGTCGGGTCGCCCACGAGCGGATGGCCGAGCGCCGTGAGATGCACGCGGATCTGGTGCGTGCGGCCCGTCTCGAGCCGGCACGTCACGAGCGTCGCGACGCCGAAGCGCTCGACCACCTCGACGTGCGTGCGCGCGGGCTTGCCGGTCGCGACGACGGCCATCGACGTGCGCTGCGTCGGATGGCGGCCGATGGGCGCGTCGACCGTCGCGGCGCGCGCGAGGTCGCCGTGCACCACGGCCGCGTACTCGCGCTTCACGGTGCGGGCCGCGAGCTGGCGGACGAGGTCGGTCTGCGCCTCGAGCGACTTGGCGACGACCAGCAGGCCGCTCGTCTCCTTGTCGAGGCGGTGCACGATGCCAGCGCGCGGAAGCGCCGCGAGCGCCGGGGCGTGATGCAGGAGCGCGTTCTGGAGCGTGCCGTCGCGGTTGCCGGCGCCCGGGTGCACGACCAGGCCCGCGGGCTTGTCGACGACGAGGACAGACGCGTCCTCGTGCACGATGCGAAGGTCGATCGCCTGCGGCTCGACTTCGCCGGCCGAGGCGACCTCGCGCTCCGTGACCTCGAGCGCCTCGCCGCCGGCGAGCTTGTGGCGTGCGGAGACCACCGCCGCGCCGTCGACGCGCACGAGCCCGGCCTCGATCCAGCCCTTGAGGCGAGTGCGCGAATGCGACGGCACGAGCTCGGCCAGCGCCTGGTCGAGCCTGCGTCCCGCGGAAGCCTCGGGAACGGTCAAGCGGTGCACCCTCGGTCGTTGCCCGGCTGGCATGGGTCCGGCGTTATAATCCGCGGCGGAGGTTCGAACGCATGCAACACGTATCCATGCTCTTTCGCGCGGGGCGCATGCTGGCCGTTGCGCTTTCGGTGGCGGCGCTCGCTGGCTGCGGGCTGTTCCCGGAGGTCAAGGACGAGACGGCGGGCTGGTCCGCGGATCGTTTGTACCAGACCGCGCACGAAGCGATGCTGCAGGGCAATTATACGCGGGCCATCAAGCTCTTCGACCAGCTCGAGGCGCGCTATCCGTACGGCCGGTATGCGCAGCAGGCCATCCTCGAGTCCGCGTTCGCCAACTGGCGGGGCAACGAGACCGCTGCGGCCATCGCGGCCTGCGACCGCTTCATTCGCACGTACCCCAACCACCCGAACGTCGACTACGCGTATTACCTCAAGGGCCTCGTGCACTTCCGCGAGGACCAGGGGCTCATCGGCTACGTCTACGAGCTCGAGCTGTCCGAGCGCGATCCGAAGGAAATGCGCAGCTCCTTCGCGGCGTTCAAGGAGCTGACCGCCAAGTTCCCCGAGAGCCAGTACTACCAGGACTCGATCGCGCGCATGCGTTACCTGAACAACGCCATGGCGACGTTCGAGACCAACGTCGCCAACTACTACTATCGCCGGGGTGCCTACATCGCCGCCGCCAATCGCGCGCAAGGCACCCTCATCAACTACCCGCAGACGCCCGCGAACGAGCGCGCGCTCGGCATCCTGCGCGCGAGCTACGCGAAGATCGGCCTGACGCAGCTCGCGGACGACTCGCAGCAGATCCTCGCCAAGACGTATCCGGACAGCCGGTACATCACGGGCGTGTACGAGACGCCGTGGTGGAAGTTCTGGCAGAAGGAGAAGGACGAGTACGCGGTGGTGGCCACGGGCACGCTCGCCGCGAAGCCATGGTGGCAGTTCTGGGATTGATGTAGATAGGCTAGAAGGGTTGCGAGGCCTGACGGCCGCAACCCTTGGAAAAATCTGGACGCTGACTGCCGGGCGAGAAGCTGATCAGGTGCAAATCGCGGGCGGAGCCCGACGATTTGCGATGGTGTAGACAGGCTAGAAGGGTTTCGAGGCCTGACGGCCGCAACCCTTGGAAGAATCTGGACGCTGACGGGCTGGCGGCGGCGGGATGATCAGCCGTGTTGGCGTCCCCGCTACCATCCTTGCGTCTATCGCTCGCGCGGCCTCGCGAGATCCTTGAGGAATTGGACGGCGTCGGCGGCTTCCCTCGTGCGCCGCATGGGCGGGAGCGACTGCCAGATGCGGCGACCGTAGGGCTTGTCGGTGAGGCGCGGGTCGCAGATGGTGAGGACGCCGCGGTCGGTCTCGGTGCGGATGAGGCGGCCAGCGCCTTGCTTGAGGCTGATGACGGCCTGCGGCAGTTGCCAGGCCATGAAGGGGTTGCCGCCTTCGCTTCGCAGGTGGTCGAGGCGCGCGGCCAGCAGAGGATCGTCCGGAGGCGCGAAGGGAAGCTTGTCGATCACCACGAGCGACAGCGCATCGCCTGGCACGTCCACGCCCTCCCAGAAGCTCGCGCTGCCCAGCAGGATCGCATTGCCGAGCTCGCGGAAGCGCACCAGGAGCTCCGAGCGCGAGCCTTCGCCTTGCACCAGCAGCGGATAGTCGAGCCCGCGACGGCGGAGCTCGTCGGCCAGTCGCTCGCGCGCCTGTGAAAGCGCACGCAGCGTCGTGAACAGCAGGAACGCGCGACCTTCGCTCGCTTCGATGAGCGGAAGGGCCGAGTCGACGACCGCGTCGGTGTGCGCGGGCGAGTTGGGCGGCGGCAGGTCGCGCGGCACGTACAGCATCGCCTGCGAC
>JBGAIS010000076.1:0-16546 GCA_044225355.1 Casimicrobiaceae bacterium
CCCAGGCGGCGGTCGAGCGCGAGTGGGGCGCGTGGCGCATCGATACGCTCGGGGGAGTGCTGGGTTCGGTGGAGTCCCTCCACCCGGCCGCCGTGGAGGGACAGGACGCATGACCGACGACAAGGCTTCGACCACGGCGCGCGCCGTCGACTGGCGCACCCCCACCGTGGTGCTCATCGCGAGCGCCACCGTGCTGTCCATCGCCATGGGCATCCGCCACGGCTTCGGGCTCTTCCTGCAGCCGGTGTCGACCGAGATGGGCTGGGGCCGGGAGACGTTCGCGCTGGCGCTGGCGGTGCAGAATCTTACGTGGGGCGTGACGCAGCCGTTCACGGGCGTGATCGCCGATCGCTTCGGCTCGGCCAAGGTCGTGGTCGCGGGGTGCCTCCTTTACGTGCTGGGGCTCGTGACCATGTCGGTGTCGACCTCGCCCTGGCTCTTCGTGCTGACGGCGGGCGTGCTGATCGGCACGGGCCTGTCCGGCGTCACGTACAGCGTGGTCGCGGGCGTCCTGGGCCGCAGATACCCGGCCGAGAAGCGCAGCATGGCGCTCGGCATCTCCGCGGCCGCGGGGTCGTTCGGCCAGTTCGCGATGCTGCCTGCCACGCAGTGGATGCTGACGCACCTCGGCTGGCACGCGACGCTCTACGTGCTCGCCGCCGTGGGGCTCGCCATCGTGCCGCTCGCGGCCGCGCTGGTCGAGCGGCGCATGGCGCAGTCGCACGCGTTCCAGCAGTCGGCGCGCGAGGCGGTAGGCGAGGCGCTCGGGCATCGCGGCTATGTGCTCCTCACGCTCGGCTACTTCGTGTGCGGCTTCCAGGTGGTGTTCGTAGGGGTGCACCTGCCCGCGTACCTCGCCGACCGCGGACTGCCGCCGCACGTCGCGGTGACAGCGCTGGCACTCGTCGGGCTCTTCAACATCGTCGGCACCTACACGACGGGTCTCCTCGGCCAGCGGGTGCCGAAGAAGTACATCCTGTCGTTCATCTACTTCGCGCGCGCCGTGGTGTTCGCGGCGTTCTTCTTCCTGCCGCTGTCTGCGCTGTCGGTGTACGTGTTCGCCGTCACGCTCGGGCTGCTGTGGCTGTCGACCGTGCCCCCGACGAACGCGATGGTCGCGCAGATATTCGGCGTCCGCTACATGGCGATGCTCACGGGCTTCGCGTTCTTCTCGCACCAGGTGGGCAGCTTCCTGGGCGCGTGGCTCGGCGGCAAGCTCTACGACACGACCGGCAGCTACGACATCGTGTGGTACCTCGCGATGGCCCTTGGCGTCGTCGCCGGGCTCCTCAACCTACCGATCGACGAGCGCACGATCAAGCGGCCGGCCGCGCAAGCCGCGTAGGCCGCGTCGCCCGCGCGGCGCGGTGCGTCGCCCGCAGGGAGTTGCGCGGCCGTCCGGCTGCGTTACCATGCGCTCCAGGAACCCGCGCGCTCGCTGCGGGTCCTCTAAAGCATGCAAGCCAAGGAGTCCATTCCATGTCCGATATCGTCATCGCCGGCGCGCTGCGCACGGCCATAGGCAAGTTCGGCGGCACGCTCGCGAAGGTGCCCGCGCCCGAGCTCGGTGCCACCGTGGTGCGCGCCCTCCTCGCCCAGAGCGGCGTCAAGCCCGACCAGGTGTCCGAGGTGATCCTGGGGCAGGTCCTCACCGCGGGCAGCGGCCAGAATCCCGCGCGGCAGACGCTCATCAAGTCCGGCATCCCGAAGGAAGTCCCCGCCATGACCATCAACGTGGTCTGCGGGTCGGGTCTCAAGGCGGTGATGCTGGCGGCGCAGGCCGTCCGCTGCGGCGACGCCGACATCGTCATCGCCGGCGGCCAGGAGAACATGAGCGCGTCGCCGCACGTGCTGCTCGGATCGCGCGACGGCTTCCGCATGGGAGACGCGAAGCTCACCGACACCATGATCGTCGACGGCCTGTGGGACGTGTACAACCAGTACCACATGGGCACCACGGCGGAGAACGTCGCGAAGCAATACGGCATCAGCCGCGCGCAGCAGGACGAGTTCGCGGTGGCGAGCCAGAACAAGGCCGAGAAGGCGCAGAAGGCCGGCGTGTTCAAGGACGAGATCACGCCAGTCATGATTCCCCAGCGCAAGGGCGATCCGGTCGCGTTCGACGCCGACGAGTTCATCAAGGCGGGCGCGACGGTCGAAGGGGTTTCGGGTCTCAAGCCCGCGTTCGCCAAGGATGGCTCCGTGACCGCCGCCAACGCCTCGGGCATCAACGACGGCGCCGCCGCGGTGCTGGTGATGACCGCCGAGCGCGCGGCGGAGCTCGGCATCACGCCTCTCGCGAGGATCAAGGCGTTCGCGACGACGGGCGTCGATCCGTCGGTGATGGGCATGGGCCCGGTGCCCGCGTCCAAGTGGTGCCTCGAGAAGGCCGGCTGGAAGGCGTCGGACCTCGACCTCATGGAGATCAACGAGGCCTTCGCGGCGCAGGCATGCGCGGTGAACAAGGAGATGGGCTGGGACACGTCGAAGATCAACGTGAACGGCGGCGCCATCGCGCTCGGGCATCCGATCGGCGCGTCGGGCTGCCGCGTCCTCGTCACGCTTCTGCACGAGATGCGTCGCCGCAACGCGAAGAAGGGGCTCGCTTCGCTGTGCATCGGCGGCGGCATGGGCGTGGCCCTCGCCGTCGAGCGCTGAACGACACAAACCAAAAAATCACCACAGGAGGAACGGCATCATGGCAAACGACAAGCATCGCGTCGCGCTGATCACGGGGGGGATGGGCGGTCTCGGCGAGGCCATCTGCATCAAGATGGCCGCGCTGGGCTACACGGTGGTCACGACGTACTCGCCGGGCAATACCAAGGCGACGGAGTGGCTGTCGGCGATGAAGGGGCAGGGCTACAACTTCAAGGCGTATCCGTGCGACGTCGCGGACTGGGAGTCGGCCGCGGCATGCGTGAAGAAGGTATCGGACGAGGTAGGACCGGTCGACGTGCTCGTGAACAACGCGGGCATCACGCGCGACATGACGTTCAAGAAGATGGACAAGCCCAATTGGGACGCCGTCATGAAGACCAACCTCGACTCGTGCTTCAACATGACGAAGCAGGTCGTCGACGGCATGGCCGAGCGCGGCTGGGGGCGCGTCATCAACATCTCGTCCGTGAATGGCCAGAAGGGCGCGTTCGGCCAGACCAACTACTCCGCCGCGAAGGCCGGCATGCACGGGTTCACCAAGGCGCTCGCGCTCGAGTACTCGCGCAAGGGCGTGACGTCGAACACCATCTCGCCGGGCTACATCGGCACGAAGATGGTCATGGCCATTCCGAAGGAAGTGCTCGACAGCAAGATCATTCCGCAGATCCCGATGGGCCGCCTCGGCAAGCCGGAGGAAGTCGCGGGACTCGTCGCGTACCTCGCGAGCGAGGAAGCGGCGTTCCTTACGGGCGCCAACATCGCGATCAACGGCGGCCAGCACATGTTCTGAAGCCGCGCCGGGCACGCTGCCCGCGCAGTCGAATCGCCGGCGGCGGAAATGGGGTCAGACCCCATTTTCGTCGCCCTTCGATGGGGGTCCGACCCCATTCAATTTCACGCATAATGGGGTCTGACCCCATTTTTTATGACCACAATTCAGCAACTTGCGCTTTCGGTCGTGCTCGCTGCGAGCGCCCTCCCCGCGATGGCGCAGCAGCCAACGCAGGCGCAGGCGAGCGCCATCCGGCAGGCCTGCCGATCCGACTACATGGCGCTGTGCTCGTCGGTGCCCCCGGGAGGGCAGGCGTCGCTCGCGTGCCTGAAGGACAACGCGGCGAAGCTCTCGCCGGGCTGTCGCGGCGCTGCGCGGCGCGCAGGGCGGCGCGGCGGCGGCATCCGCGCCGGCACCGGCCGCCGCGGCGCCGGCAACCGCCGCGACGATGTCCGCCATGCCCGCCGAGGGCCCCGAACGCTGGCCGCACACGGTCACGGGCCCCAGCGGCTCGGCCACCCTCTACCAGCCGCAAGTGATCTCGTGGCCCGAGCACCGAACGCTCAACACGCGCATCGCGATCGGCGTCACGCCGACGGGCGGGAAGGTCGCGACGATGGGCGTCATCGAGGTCGCGTTCGCCACCGACGTCGACCTGGCGGCGCGCACCGTGATCCTGTCCGATCCGCGCCTCGTGTCGTCGCAATTCCCGTCCGCCGACCCTGCGCGCAACGCGCAGATCGAGGCGCGCATCAAGGACGCGCTCGCCACCATGGGCGCGAAGCGCGTGCCCATCGCGGCCATCACCGCGAGCCTGCGCGAGCCGTCGCAAGCGCCGCAGGCTCCCGCCCCGGCCGCGCTCGACAATTCGCCGCCGCGCATCTTCGTGAGCCAGCGACCGGCGAGCCTCGTCGTGTTCGACGGCGAGCCCGTGATGGCGCCGGTCGCGAACACGTCGCTCTCGTTCGCCGTGAACACGAACTGGGACGTCTTCAGCGACTCGGCCACCAGGACGTGGTACCTCTTCAACAACGGCGGCTGGCTCGCGGCGCCCGATGCGCGCGGCCCGTGGATGCCGGCGGGCGCCCTGCCCGCGGGGTTCTCGCAGCTTCCCAACGACCGCAATTTCGCGGACCTGAAGCAGGCCCTTCCCGGCAAGCCCTACACCGCGACGAGCGCGCCGACGATCTTCGTATCGACGACGCCTGCGGCCATCATCGTGACGAGCGGCGCGCCGCAGCTCACGCCCGTCGCCGGCACATCGCTCTCGTACGTGGCGAATACCGACGCCGCGCTTTTCCGCGACCGCGGCGGACGCTGGTACTACCTGGTCTCGGGACGCTGGTTCGCGGCGGACAGCCTCGACGGCCCGTGGACGTTCGCCACCGCGACGCTGCCGGCGGACTTCGCGCGCATCCCGGCCAACGGCCCGCGCGGCTTCGTCCTCGTGTCGGTGCCGGGGACGCGCGAGGCGCAGGAAGCCCTCGCCGAGGCGCAGGTGCCGCAGCAGGGCACGCTCGATCGCTCGACCGCGAAGCTCGACGTGGTCTACGCCGGCACGCCGCAGTTCGCGCCCATTCCCGGCACGCCGATGCAGTACGCGACGAACACGTCGTTCCGCGTCGTGCAATCGCCCGAGGGCTATTTCGCGTGCTACCAGGGCGCGTGGTTCACGGCCGCGGCCCCTGCCGGGCCTTGGACGCTTGCGACGACGGTCCCCGCGGTCATCTACACGATCCCGCCGTCGAGCCCCATGTACCCGTGCACGTTCGTGAAGGTGTACGCGTCCACGCCGACCACGGTCACGTACGGCTACACGTCGGGCTATACGATGAGCTACGTGAGCGCGGGCGTCGTCGTGTACGGCACGGGGTACTACTACCCGCCGTACATCTATCCCGCGCCCATTCCCATCTACTACCCGTATCCGTACTCGTACGCGGGCGCCACCTACTACAACCCGACCACCGGCGCATGGGCGCAGGGCGGTGCCATCTACGGACCGTACGGCGGCGCGGCCAAGGCGGGCTACGCGTACAACCCCAACACCGGCGCGTGGGCGCAGGGCGGCGCCGTCTACGGCCCGTACGGCGGCGCAGGGGCGGCGTCCGCGTACAACCCGTCCACCGGCAGCTACGCGCACGGCAGCGCCGTATGGGGACCCGACGGCGCGTCGGGCAACGCGAGCTGGTACAACGCCAACACCGGCCGCACCGGCTACACGCAACAGAACAGCAACGCCTACGGCCGCTGGGGCTCGAGCACCATCTCCGGGCCGAACCAGACCGTGCACACGCAAAGCGGCAGCAACGCGTACGGCAGCGCGGGCTCGTTCAGCTCGTCGACGGGTGCGAAGGGCGCAGCGGTTTCCGGCGCGGGCGGCAACAACGCGGGCGCGGTGAAGACGCAAGGCGGCGACGTGTACGCCGGCGCGGACGGCAACGTCTACAAGAAGACGGACAGCGGCTGGCAGAAATACGACAACGGATCGTGGAACTCGGTCGACAAGCCGGCCAACCCGCGCACCGGTACCACGTCGTCGCAGGGCTCGCCCGGCAGCAGCGCGAGCGGCGATCGCTTCGAGGGCTCGCGACAGCAGCTCGAGTCCGACCGCAGCGCACGCGCGATGGGCAGCTCGCGACAGCAGCAGTTCGAGTCGATGCAGCGGGGAGGCTTCCAGGGCCGCGGCGGCTTTGCCGGGCGCGCGGGCGGAGGCGGCGGCGGATTCCGGCGATGAAAGGGAGCACCACCATGCACAGCAGCATTCGCGCGGCCGCGGCGGCCGCAGGCGTCACGTTGCTCGCGATCTCGAGCGTCGCGGAGGCCCAGTGGGCGCTCGTCGCGCGGCGCGCCATCGGCCGCGTCGAGCAGATGTCGCAGCAGGCGCCGCAAGCGGGCGGCGCCAACTACGATTCGGCCGCGGTGCTGCTCGACGCTCCCGCCGCGAAGGTCTACGCGGCGGTGCTGAACGGCCTCAAGAACGCGAAGGGCATCACCATCACGCGCGAGGATCCGCCCTCGATGCTCGTCCAGTTCACCAACGGCCAGCAGATCGCGGGCATCAAGGTCGCGGCGCTGGGCGACGACCTCACGCACATGCTCATCTCGTCGGCGCACACCGGCAACCAGCCGGAGGCGTCGGCGCTCGTGCTCAATGCCGTGCTGCGCGTGTGCAAGGACATGAGCGTGCAGTGCTCGCAGACGGGGCAGTAGGGACGAATTGGCGTTAGGCACCATGACCCCGACCAACTCCAGGCGCGAGGCTTCTCATGTTCGCGCGTCGTTGCGGCGCGCCGGTCAGCTCATCCGTTAGGCGTCACTAGATCCATGGGCACGCCCCAACTCAGCCTCGTGGACAAGAATTGGTGGGGCGCCATAGTGACGATCCCGTCTTGGACGGGCTTCCAGGCACGCGGGGGGCCGTATGGCGCAACCAGTCAAATCCAACCCAGCGATGGCACCGTGCAAGTCTGCTACGCGCCTGAAGGACGTGGGACCGAGCCACTAGCGGCCGGTGAACTGAATCTAATTGATTGGTTCTTCGCACACGAAGCTGAGGTGTCGACCGCCGTGAAGCAGGCAATCTTTGATGCATATCCTGAGATACGTGCGCAGTTCGATGCGGATGACGGTCCCGACATCGCGGACGTAAGATCAGTACAAGACCTCGAGAATTTGATGGGGCTATACGCGGTAAACATTCATCAGGTCAGTCGTGCAGGCGTGCCGTACATCGGCTTCGAACTCGGGTGCAACTGGGACACCGAGCACGGGCTGGGGGTACTGATGCACGGTACGCGTCTCGTCGAAATCGGCGGTGCCGATACCGCCGTACTCTTGTGGATTGCTCGGAAAGACGCGGAACGTTTCGGCGAAGGTCGTGAGGCCTAGATTTCGCTCGACCGGATGCGCCGCCACGCGCTTCGTCGTGGGTATACCACCAACGCCGTGCGTCGGTCAGCGCGAACGTTAGCGCGTTCGCCCAACGCGTACGACTCCCCGACGTGCACTGCACCCGGCCGCAGCCGTTCGTCCACTTCCTCTCACGGCCCGCTGCCCAGCGCGAACCGTCGCGAGTCGAAGGCACAAAAAAAGAGCCCCGCTTTCGCGGGGCTCCGAGGCTGTATCAATCAGGAGGAGGAGTTGATACAGAAGGAGACATCACTGTCGAAGGTGGGGAGCGCCGGGGCCATTTCAAGCCCCTAAACGCTCCGCCTTCGATTCCCGCGGAGCCGGCGGGGAGAAATCGCCGGACCGCCGGGAACTCGACAGCGGGATCGAATTACTTACGGCCCTTCGCGGCCTTCGTCGCGGTCGCGGCAGCGGCGCGAACGTTCGCGTCGGCGATGCTCGCGACTTGCTTCGACGCCTTCTGGAACTGGTCGAACGCGGCGGTCGTCGCGGCGAACGTCGACTTGAACGCGTTCACGGCGATGTCCGAGCCGGCCGGCGCCGACTTGCTCGCCTTGTCGACCCATTCCGCGACGCCCTTCTGGTAGACGCCGAACGCTTCCTCGGCGAGCGCCGAGTAGCCGGCTTGCGCTTCGGTCGCGAGCTCGTAGAAATGGCGCGAGTAGCCGACGGCCGATTGCACGCCCGCTTCCGCGAACTTCGTGCGCAGGGCGATCAGGTCCTGAACGTCACGCACCGAGGCGAACGCTTGCGCGCTTTCCACCGACTGCGCGAACACCGCCTTGGCGGCGCCCAGGTTGAACTTCGCAAACTTCTCGGCGTTCTCGAGCGAGAGCGCGGCGAACTTGGTCGCTTGCGCGACGTTGGTCTTGTTGATCTCGGCGATCTGTTCGGTCGGGTTGTACATGGTCGTTCCTCTCTAGTGGGTGTCCGTGGGGACGGTCGTTTGCAGCGATCCTGTAAGCTCGCACCGTCCTGGGGCAATGCGGGGCGCTTGCGCCCGCCAGGGGTGGGGAGCGGTCCGGATCGAGCTGCTTCGGAAGACCGCCCGCGATGCCTGCCTGGAGCTTGCTCGACGCTGTCCGTCGCCCCGTTTGCTGCATCGCACAATTCACATTATAGGGACGGCGAATCCCAAGTCAAGGATTTTTTTGTGCGTCGCACAATAATTCCGCCCAGGGCCAGTGCGGCAAAGTCAAACTTTCGATAAATCAGCGGGTTATAATTCCGCCGATCTCCCGCTGGAGCTTTCGATGAGCGACACCGTGCGCACCATCAAGAAGTACCCCAACCGTCGTCTCTACGACACCGCGAACAGCGGCTACATCACGCTCGCCGACGTGAAGCAGATGGTCCTCGACAACATCGACTTCCAGGTCGTCGATGCGAAGTCGGGCGAGGATCTCACCCGGGCCATCCTCTTGCAGATCATCCTGGACGAGGAAGGCGGCGGCGTGCCGATGTTCAGCTCCGAGATGCTGTCGCAGATGATCCGCTTCTACGGCACCGCGCAGCAGACGATCATGGGCCAGTACATGGAGCAGAACGTCAAGGCGTTCCTGTCGATCCAGAAAAAGCTGCAGGACCAGGCGAAGCAGGTGTACGGCGACAAGATGATGCTGACGCCCGACCTCTGGAAGCAGTTCATGCAGATGCAGGCGCCCGCGATGCAGGGCATGCTCGGCAACTACCTGGAGCAGAGCGCCAAGCTGTTCATGGACATGCAGCAACGCATGCAGGACCAGACGCGCGGCATGTTCACCGCGTTCCCGTTCCCGAACTTCGCAGGAACGCCCGCCGACGACGACAAGAAGCGCTGAGCCTTCGGACGCGCTGCAGCATCGCCCTTTTTTGCGCCGCACTAGCTGCAACGCATTAAGCAGGGTCGGAGTCGACTTGTTTTGTCGATGACGTTCCGCATCGATCCAAGCCCTTGACCAAGCCATCGCCTCGCTCGAGCCGGTCCGACACGTCGACTCCGGCGCAACTCAATCCGCCGCGGGTGGGATTCGTGTCGCTCGGCTGTCCGAAGGCGCTCGTCGATTCCGAGCAGATCCTGACGCAGCTTCGCGCCGAGGGCTACGCGATCGCCCCGGATTACGGCGGCGCGGACCTGGTCGTGGTGAACACGTGCGGATTCATCGACGCGGCGATCACCGAGTCGCTGGACGCCATCGCCGAGGCGCTCGCTGAGAACGGCAAGGTGATCGTCACGGGCTGCCTCGGCGCCAAGGAGGGCGGCGACTTCGTGCGCGACGCGCATCCGAAGGTGCTCGCCGTGACGGGCCCGCACGCCTCGCACGAGGTGATGAACGCGGTGCACGAGCACCTGCCGAAGCCACACGACCCGTTCACCGACCTCGTGCCGCCGCAAGGCATCAAGCTCACGCCGTCGCACTACGCGTACCTCAAGATCAGCGAGGGATGCAACCATCGCTGCACGTTCTGCATCATTCCCTCGATGCGCGGGGACCTCGTGAGCCGCCCGCTCGGCGAGGTGATGCAGGAGGCGGAGAACCTCGTGAAGGCCGGCGTGAAGGAGCTCCTCGTCGTCTCGCAGGACACGAGCGCCTACGGCGTCGACGTGCGCTACCGCACGGGCTTCTGGCAGGGACGTCCCGTGAAGACGCGCATGAAGGAGCTGGTGGAGGCGCTCGGGAGCCTCGGCGTGTGGGTGCGCCTGCATTACGTGTACCCGTACCCGCACGTCGACGACGTGATCCCGCTCATGGCGGAAGGCCGCATCCTCCCCTACCTCGACGTGCCCTTCCAGCACGCGAGCCCGCGCATCCTGAAGCTCATGAAGCGCCCCGCCAACGCCGAGAACACGCTCGCGCGCATCAAGACATGGCGCGCGCTGTGCCCCGACATCACGATCCGCTCGACGTTCATCGCGGGCTTCCCCGGCGAGACCGAGGACGACTTCGCGCGCCTCCTCGACTTCCTCGAGGAAGCGCAGCTCGATCGCGTCGGGTGCTTCGCCTACTCGCCGGTCGAAGGCGCCACCGCCAACGACCTGCCCGATGCCGTGCCCGAGGAAATCCGCGAGGAGCGGCAAGCGCGATTCATGCAGGCGCAGACGCGCATCAGCGCCGCCAGGCTCGCGCGCAAGGTGGGCACCACGGAGCGCGTGCTCGTCGACGGGGTCGACGGTCGCGACGCCATCGGGCGCTCGCGCGCCGACGCGCCGGAGATCGACGGCATCGTGCGCGTGAAGGGCGGGGGCAAGCTCCGCGCCGGCGACTTCGTCGACGTGCGCATCACCGCCGCCGACGAGCACGACCTCACCGGCGCTATCGCTCCGTAGCGACCTTCCTTCCCGTCGCCCGGCGCGAAGACGGCGACGCGGCGTGCTGCCTCCGGTACCAGTGCGAGAACCCGCTGGGCGCGGAGAATCCCAGGAGCATGGACACTTCGGCGAGGCTGCGCCGATCCGCGAGGTAGCGCTCGGCGAGCTCGCGGCGCACGGCGTCGACGATGCTCGAGAACGACTCGCCCTCCTTGGCGAGGCGCCGATGGATCGTGCGCCGGTCGACGCCCATGTGCTGCGCAGCGCGGTCGATGGTGCAGGTGCCGCTGCCGAGGAGTGCCACGACGAGGCCGCGCACTTGCGCGACGATGCTCGCGTTGCTTCGGACCGGGCTCTGCCCGTCGAGCAGCGTTTGCGCGAGGCGGGCGAGCTCCGGATCGGCCTGCAGGTTGGGCCGCGCGAGGTCCGACTGCGCGCACAGGATGCCGTTGAAGTCGTGGCCGAACTCCACGTGACGGCCGAAGATGCGCTCGTGGATCGCGCGGTCGGCCGGGGCGTCGTGCGCGAAGCACACGCGGCGCGGGCGCCAGTCGTTGCCCATGAGGTGCTGCAGGGTGCGGAATGCGACGCCGATGGCAAGCTCCGTGGCCTGCCGCACGGGCCCGCCGTGGCCCACGACGAGGAGCTCGCGCAGCACCACGACGTCGGCCGCCTCCTCGATGGTGAGGTGCAGCGATTCGTTGAGCCGCCTGCCGTGCTGGACGAACGCCTCGAGCGCCAGCCGGGGCGTGGGCTGCTCGCGGATGAGGAGGCCGAGCGGGCCGAGGCTCGACAGCCGCCGCGTCTGCGCCATGAGGAGCCCGAAGGCCTCGACACCGCTGCGCTCGGCCGACGCCTCGAGGAGCGCGCGCACGGCGTCGAGCGGGACCACGATCTCGGGATCCTCGAGGCAGCGCGAGGGAAAGCCAAACTCCCGGAGCAGCCGGGCGGGGTCGAGCCCGCACTGGCGGGCGACCTCCGCGTAGTTCGTGAGGCTCGCGCTCCTGATGACCCCGGCCACGTCGGCTCCTGTCCCGAACGAGCAAGTTTACGTCACACGGGATCAACCACCAACGGCCCCGGGGCGAGGACAATCCGTCTCGTCGCCCAACCCGACCCGACGTCCCCGATACCTCGCCTCATGGCCCACCCCGTCGCCTTCGACCTCGAGCCGGAAAGACCCGCGCCGCGGCGGTACGCCTGGACGGTGTTCGCCGTCCTGTTCGCGCTCATGGTGGCTGACTATGTCGACCGCCAGGTGATCGTGTCGATGTTCGCGCACCTCAAGACGGAATGGGACCTGTCGGACGGCCAGCTCGGCGCGCTCGTCTCGGTCGTCTCGGTGACCGTGGCGCTGGGCGCCGTGCCGCTCTCGCTCCTCGCCGACCGCTGGAGCCGGGTCAAGAGCATCTTCCTCATGGCGCTCGTTTGGAGCCTCGCCACCATCTCGTGCGCCTTCGCGGGAAGCTACGCGCAACTCATCGCCGCCCGCGGCGTCGTGGGCATCGGCGAGGCCGCGTACGGCACCGTCGGCGCGGCGCTGATCGCCACGCTGTTCCCGCTTCGCATGCGCAGCACCGTGCTCGGCGCCTTCTTCCTGGCCGGCATCGCTTCGCATGCGCAGCACCGTGCTCGGCGCCTTCTTCCTGGCCGGCATCCTGGGGTCGGTGCTGGGTGTGGTGCTGGGCGGCGTGATCGCGCACCGCTGGGGCTGGCAGGCGGGCTTCGGCGCGGTCGGCATCCCCGGGCTCCTCCTCGCGTTCCTGTTCCTCTTCGTGGTGCGCGACTACAAGACGGTCGCGCTGCCGAGGGTCGGCGGAAGCGGCAGCCGCGCCGCGCTCGCCACGCGCGCCATCGTCACCGCGCTCCTGAAGCCGCGCACGGCCATCGTCGCGTCGCTGGGCGCCGGCTTCCAGCTCCTCACGCTCTCGATGACATACGCGTGGCTTCCCACGTACTTCCATCGCTACTACGACCTCGCCCCCGACGCGGCCGGGCTGAAGGCGGGCCTCGTCGTGCTGGTGGGCGGCGTGGGCGCCTTCGTGTGGGGCGTGGTCGCGGACCGGCTCACGCCGCGCATCGCGTGCGCGAGACTCTACGTCCCCGCCGTCGGCGCGGTGCTGACGGCGCTCCTGATGGGCAGCGCGTTCGGGCTCATGGCGCCCGGCGGCGCCCAATTCGCCGTGATCGTGCTGGGCGGCCTCATGATGGCCGTCAACGTGGGGCCGATCAGCGCGGTGGTGATCGACGTCGTCCACCCGTCGGTGCGCGCCACCGCGGCGTCGGTGCTGTCGGTCATCCAGAACCTCTTCGGGCTCGCCGGAGGGCCGCTCCTCACGGGGCTTCTCTCCGATCGCTACGGACTGCAATTCGCGCTCGCGGTCGTCCCGGCGTTCTGCATGCTCGCCGCGATCCTCTTCGCGCTGGCCGCGCGCACGTACGTCCACGACCTGCGCCGGGCGCGCCAGGACGACGCCGCCGAGCGCGCCCATCTCGTGCCGCAACCCGCATGACGAAGACGAAGAAAACGCCCGCCTCCGATCCCATCCCGACGCGCACGCGAAGGCTCGCGAGCGGCAACTGGAACCCGGACTGGGAGCCGTTCGCGCAGCTCGACCCGGCGTGGACGGAGAAGGCGATCGGCCTCGCGATCGCGCCGCACATCGCGGGCGCGCTCGACCAGAAGACGATCGAGCTCATCGGCATCGCGCTCGATGCGTCGGTCACGCACCTGTACGCGCCCGGCGTGCGCCGCCACATCCAGCGAGCGCTGAAGGCCGGCGCCGCCCGCGAGGAAATCACCGCCGTGCTGCAGCTTTGCTGCATGCAGGGCCTGCACAGCATGTGCGTGGCGGCCCCGATCCTGCTCGACGAGCTGGGCGAGCCGCCCAACCGCATTCCCTGAAGAGGACCTGACCATGAACTTCCTAGACGGATCGCTGTTCCCCGAGAACCAGCAGAAGCTCGTCATCACCGCCGCCCCGTACGGCCCGGAGTGGGTGCCTTCGGACTTCCCCGAGGACATCCCGGTCACGATGGAAGCGCAGGTCCAGAAGGCTGTGGACTGCTACAACGCCGGCGCCACCGTGCTGCACCTCCACGTGCGCGAGCTCGACGGCAAGGGCAGCAAGCGCCTGTCCAAGTTCAACGAGCTGATCGCGGGCGTGCGCCGCGCCGTGCCGGACATGATCATCCAGGTCGGCGGCTCGATCTCCTTCGCGCCGGAGACCGAGGGCGCGCAGGCGAAGTGGCTGTCCGACGACACGCGCCACATGCTGGCCGACCTCGAGCCGACGCCCGACCAGGTGACGGTCACGGTCAACACGTCGCAGATGAACATCGCGGAGCAGTTCGACGTGCGCGACATCGCCGGCACCTCGCTCGCCGACCCGCGTAACTTCGAGACGTACTCGAACATGATCGTGCCGTCGAACCCGAGCTTCTTCGAGGAGCACGTGCGCCGGCTCTCCGCGCGCGGCATCCAGAGCGCGTTCCAGTTCTACAACATCAACAGCTACGAGACGGTCGAGCGCCTGATGCGCCGGGGCATCTACAAGGGCCCGCTGGTGTGCAACTGGGTCGCGATCGGCGGCGGCATGGACCAGCCGACGATCTACAGCCTCGCCAATTTCCTCCGCGCGATCCCCGACAACGCGATGCTGACGGTCGAGAGCAGCATGCGCAACGTGCTGCCGATCAACATGATGGGCATCGCGATGGGCCTGCACGTTCGCTGCGGCATCGAGGACAACCTCTGGAACCAGTCGCGCACGGAGAAGATGAGCACGGTCGAGCAGATCGAGCAGCTTGTCCGCATGTCGCGCGAGTTCGGCCGCGAGATCGCCACCGGCAAGGAAGCGCGCGAGATCTCGAAGATCGGCGTGTTCTACGACACCGTCGAGGAGACGCTGGCCGCCAACGGCTTCGCGCCCAATCCGAAGGGCGGGCAGCAGGGCTTCCTGCGCAAGGTCGCGTGAGGACGATCATGGCCCACGCCATTCGCATGCACGAGGTCGGCGGTCCCGACGTCCTGCGCTGGGAGGAAGTCGCCGTGGGCAACCCCGGTCCCGGCCAGGCGCGCATTCGCCACGTCGCAGTCGGCGTCAATTTCGCCGACACGTATTTCAGGAGCGGCCTGTACCCGATACCGCTGCCGAACGGCATCGGCGTCGAGGCAGCCGGCATCGTCGAGAGCGTCGGCGAGGGCGTGAGCCACGTCGCGCCCGGCGACCGCGTCACGTACACCGGCTTCGTCAACACGCTCGGCGCGTACAGCACCGAGCGCGTGATCCCCGCGGCGCCGCTCATCAAGCTCCCGCCCGCCATCTCGTGCGAGACCGCCGCGGCGATGACGATGCGCGGGCTCACGTCCGCGTACCTGCTCCGCCGCATCTGGCCGCTGCAGGCGGGCGACGCGATACTCGTCCACGCCGCCGCGGGTGGCGTGGGGCTCATCGTCTCGCAGTGGGCGAAGCTCCTGGGGCTCGAGGTCATCGGCACGGTCTCGACCGAGGCGAAGGCGGCCATCGCGCGCGCCCACGGATGCGATCACGTGATTCGCTATGGCGAGGAAGACGTGGCGAAGCGCGTGCGCGAGATCACGGGCGGTGCGGGCGTCTCGGTGGTCTACGACAGCGTCGGCAAGGACACGTTCGCGTCGTCGCTCGCGTCGATCAAGCGCCGAGGCCTGCTCGTGTGCGTCGGCACGGCGTCGGGGCCCATCCCGCCCATCGACGCCATGCAGCTCGCGCTCAAGGGGTCGCTCTACGTGACCCGTCCCGCGCTCGCCGACTACATCGCCGATCCCGCCGAGAAGAACGCGCTCGCCTCCGAGCTCTTCGAGCACGTCGCCGCGGGACGCATCAGGATCGAGATCAACCAGCGCTACCGGCTGCAGGATGCGGCGCAGGCGCACCGCGACTTGGAGTCGCGCAAGACGATGGGCTCCTCGATCCTCGAGATCGCCTGAAGCCCTTCGGTACCCACGAGGAGGAATCGATGAACACGATCGCTGCCGACGCACCCGCCGTGGTACGCGCGAAGCCCCGCGCCGAGCCGCTCACCTGCGCCATCGGGGCCCAGCTCTTCAACGTGAGCCTCGGGGACGCCTCGCGCGACGCGGCGCTGTTCGACGAGATCCGCGCGCTGCTCCTGCAATACAAGGTGCTGTTCCTGCGCGACCAGGACATCACGCGCGCCGAGCACGTCGCGTTCGCGCGCCGCTTCGGCGACCTCGAGGATCATCCCGTCGCGGGCAGCGATCCCGACCATCCCGGCCTCGTGCGCATCTACAAGTCGCCCGAGCAGCCCAACGACCGCTACGAGAACGCGTGGCACACCGACGCGACGTGGCGCGAGAAGCCGCCGTTCGGCTGCGTGCTCCGCTGCGTCGAGTGCCCGCCCGTCGGAGGCGACACGATGTGGGCGAACATGGGCCTCGCGTACGAGCGCTTGCCGCAAGGGATCAAGGACACGATTGCCGGCCTGCGCGCGCGCCACAGCATCGAGTCGACGTTCGGCGCGGCCATGCCGATCGAGAAGCGGCTGGCGCTCAAGGCGCAGTTCCCGGACGCCGAGCATCCCGTGGTGCGCACGCACCCCGACACCGGCGAGAAGATCCTGTTCGTGAACGCGTTCACGACGCACTTCACGAACTACCACACGACCGCGAACGTCCGCTTCGGCCAGGACTACAGCCCCGGTGCGTCGCAGCTCCTCAACTACCTCGTGAGCCAGGCGTTCATTCCCGAGTACCAGGTGCGCTGGCGCTGGCAGCCGAACAGCGTGGCCATCTGGGACAATCGGTGCACGCAGCACTACGCGGTGATGGACTACCCGCCGTGCCACCGAAAGATGGAGCGCGCGGGGATCATCGGGGACGCGGTGTACTGACGCTTCGCGTCCCCAAACGA
>JBGAIS010000076.1:16564-18337 GCA_044225355.1 Casimicrobiaceae bacterium
AATCGCCGCGCGGGCGAAACGACGACAATGCCGTAAGCAGGACGGAAGCCCGATTCCCCGAGAATCGGCCCCACAGAGAACCGGCGCGCCGCGAGGCAGGCGCCGCAGCAGTCGAGGACGGACCCCTTTGCCCAAGGAGCCTGGACCGCAACGTCCAGGGATGGTTACGCATGTACCGCCACATTCTCGTTCCGATCGACGACTCGCCGCTGTCCGTGGACACGGCCATGCAGGCGGTCGCGTTCGCGCGCGCGATCGGCGCGAAGGTCACGTTCTTCCACGCGCAATCCGACTACGCGTCGACGAGCCTCGGCGCGCTCGAGCGCGTGATGTCGCCCGGCACGTTCAACGACGAGGTCGCCGGCGAGGCCCGCGCCTTGCTCGCCAAGGCCGAGGTCGTGGCGCGCACCGCGGGTGTCGCGCACGATTCGGTCGCGATGACCTGCGACCGCCCGCACGAGGCCATCCTCGGCGCGGCCGAGGCGCGCGGCTGCGACCTCGTCTTCATGGCGTCGCACGGCAAGCGCGGCCTCACCGGGCTCGTCCTCGGTTCGCAGACGATGAAGGTGCTGCAGGCCGCGACGGTGCCGGTCCTCGTCTCGAGCGTGGAGAGCAATCGCGTGCCGTCCACCGCCGATGCGGCGCTTGCCGTCGTGCGCGACGAGCATCGCTCGCTCGCGGCGGTCATCCACGGCCTCGAGTTCGTCGTGCGCGAGGCGCGCGAGCACGGCACGCCCGCCTCGGTGCCGCTCCTGCGCGCCATGGTGCGCTACGTTCGCGCGTTCCCGGAGGCGCTCCATCATCCGAAGGAGGACCTGTACCTCTTCCCTAAGCTTCGCGCGCGCACCACGGAATACGACGCGACGCTCGACGCGCTCGCTGCGCAGCACGTGGCGGGGCCGGCGCTCGTCGACGCCCTCGCGGAAGCGGTCGACGCCTATGCGCAGGACCCGGAAGGGGCCCTGCCGGAGCTCTCGCGCGCGACGACGCAGTTCGCCACCGCGCAGATGAATCACATGCTGCTCGAGGCCAAGGTGATCATCCCCGCGGCGCGCAAGCATCTCACCGGCGACGACTGGGACGTCATCGCCAGGGCGTTCCGCGACAATGGCGACCCGCGCTTCTGCGTCGACGCCGACGAGGAATTCCGCCAGCTCTTCGCCAGCATCCTGAATCTCGCTCCGGCCGGCGTGGTCGGCAGCACGCAGTAAACGACAAGCCCCGCAAAGGAAAACATCGCCATGCACGTCCTCCGCATCCCCGCCCGCCTGCGCCGGACCGCCGCAGCCACCGCACTGGCCGCGGCCTTCGCCGCGCCCGCGATCGCATTCGAAGTCGACACCGGCAATCCCGACATCGAGATGCGCTGGGACAACACGTTCCGCTACAACCTGGGCGGTCGCGCGCAGGCGCAGAACCCGGCCATCCTGGGCGCGGTGAACAACGACGACGGCGACCGCAACTTCTCGAACGGCTCGCTCGTCACCAACCGCCTCGACATCCTGTCCGAGTACGACGTCGTGTGGCGCAAGGACTACGGGGCCCGCGTGAGCGCGGCGCTGTGGTACGACAATGCCTACGGCAGCCTCGACAACACGTACGCCGCCACGGCGAACACGCTCGTCAACGGCCTGCCCGCGCCGGGCGTCCTGTCGCCGTACAGCAAGCGCTACCTCAAGGGACCGTCGGGCGAGTGGCTCGACGCGTTCGCGTTCGCCAACTTCGACCTCCTCGGCATGCGCTGGAACGTGAAGGCCGGCCAGCACACCGTCT
>JBGAIS010000077.1:0-18246 GCA_044225355.1 Casimicrobiaceae bacterium
TCGCGACCTTGCCACACGAGGCGACCGACGAGCGCGGCGAGCACGAGCGTCAGCGACAGCACGAGCCCGGACAGCATGAAGAGGTCGCGCGTGCGCATCCGGTAGGCCCAGTAGAACGCGACGACGAAAGCGACGAAGGCGACGATGGACGACACGTGTCCCTGCGGGAACGCGAAGATGGTCTCCATGGCGAGCACCACCGCGACCACGCCTACCGACGTCCCGACGACACGCGGCCCCCGCCGCTGCGCGAGCCAGCCGCCGAGCCGCACCGCCGCGATCTCCCATGCCGCCAGCGCGACGGCATTGAAGCCCGCAAGCCACAGGAGTGCCTCCCGCGAGGTGAACGCCAGGTCGAGCGCGCCGAAGCCCCGCGCGACGCTCATCCGGAAATACAGGACGATGGCAACGTCGACGAGCCCGATCCAGAGGAGCCACAGCGCGGGCTGCCTGCCGGCGAGCGTCCACGGGAGGACGAGGAGCGACCACGCCGCGAAGAGCTCGTAGGTGTCGGCGCCCATCTGGTAGGCCTGCCCGACCAGCGCGAGCAGGACGCCCGCGAGGATCGATGCCGTGACGAGCGCCGCTCGCCCCGCCGTGGAGTCGAGCCCGCGCCACAGCGCCACGCCCACCGCGGCCGCCAGCGCCGCCTCGACCAGGCCGAGCTTGGCGAACCGGCCGAGCACCGACCAGTTGGCGGCAATGAAAAAGCCGACCGCGGCGGCCAGCATCACCCCTCCCATGCCGGCGCACAGCCGCTCGACGAAGACCCGCCATTGCGACTGCGAAGGCGTGACGCCCGCCGCCCGCAAAGCGTCATCGAGGCGCTCGCGCGGCAGCGCTCCGGAGGACATCCATGCCAGGACTTGCGACCGGGGGTCGAGCATGGCTAGGGCCCTTTCATGCTGGACGCACGAGCGTGAACGGGTGGCCGCCGACATGGCACCTCCCGAAGCGCACGGACGCGCTGGTGGCAGGCCGTGCCTGCGTCGCGTGGCGTCGCGCTGGGGCGATGCCGGCTGGGTGCGCTCGTGTTCATGGTGTGAAGGATCCGTGGTCGCGCCGGGCGTCCGCCTTGGCGGGCGGCAGGGGCGCGAGGTAGCCGATCAACAGGAGCAGGATGCCCACGCCCAGGAACGCGACGATGCGCGTCAGGCCGGACAGCGCGGACAGGTCGATGATGAAGAGCTTCACCACCACCACCGCGAGCAGCGCGGCGCCGGCCATCCACAGCGGCCGCACGCTGCGCTTGTTCGCGATCACCATGAGCGGCAGCGCGGTGACCGTCCACGTGAGCGTGAGCGCGGCCTGCAGGGGCTTGCTCGCGAAGAGCCGCGGCAAGCTCCACGGCACGCCCAGCCAGTGATGCACGACGCGGAACACGATGGCGTTGACGAGCAGGAACAGCGCAAGGCCGAACCACACGTACAGCCCCTCCTCCGACAGCCGGGTCGTGGACTTCCCCCACGCGAAGAGCGCGGCGAGCGCCGCGACCAGCGTGAGGTCGAGCGGATTGAGGAGCGGGATATACGGAAGCGGCGCGGGGCTTCCCGGCGAGATGACGTTCACGATCAGGAACCACACCGCGAGCAACGCGGCGACGAACGTCCCGGCGCGGGACGAGTACGCATGCCCGTATTCGGAGAACGGCCAGAACGCCGCGGTCCGCAGGCGCGTCGCGACCGCGAGGTACGCGATGGCGGGGAACGCCGCCGCGCACGCGACCCATACCGTCTCCGGCGGGAACGCGCGCCCGACCCACTCGCTCGCCTCCCACGACAGCCACGCGACGAGCGCGATGGCGGACGCGGCATGCGCGAAGCGCAGCAGCGAGTCGATGCGCGCGGGGTTCTCGTCGCGCAGCGCATCCGCCGCGCGAAGCAAGCGCCAGTGCAGCGCCCACGCGAGCGGCCAGACGAGCCATCCGTACGCGACGAGCGTGGTATGCGAACGATGCCAATCGACCAGCGCGACGAGCGCCATGACCGGCAGCAAGCCCGCCCCGAACCACGCGAGCCGCGGCCAGCCGATCGCCCGGCGAATCGCGAGCGCCGCGGCGACGCTGCCGGCGACGTACGCGAGGATGGCATTGCCGGCCAGCTCGCGCGGCAGCGCGCGGTCGAGCTCGTGCACGCCGGCCCCGTACCACCAGCATGTGCCCCACGCGAGGATGACGGGAACGAGCGCGTGCTCCGCCGGCCCGATGTCGGCGCGGTGGCGATCGGCGACGAATGCCGTGGCTAGCGCCGCGAGCGCGATCAGGATGCTCCCCATGAAGCGCGTGTTGAGGAAGACGGTGCCGAGGTCTTCCTCGAGGCCGTTCATCACGCCGTAGACGAACATGGCCGCCGCGCCGAGCTGCAGCAGGAGCGCGAAGCCGCGCGCGAGCGGCTGGCGTTGCCGGCAGCCTATCCAGTACACGCCCGCGGCCTCGAGCGCCCACCACGCGGACGTCCCCCGCGGATCGACGGCGAAGGGGATGGCGACGGTGGCGAGGATGACGGCGAGCACGAGGAACGCGGTCGACAGGAGCACGAATGCCGGCTCGGCACGACGGCGCAGCGCGAGCCACATCACGGCGTACACGGCCGACATGGCGACCGCGCTCCATGCGATGCCGTAGCGCATGTCGTGCACCAGCGCCGACTGCAGCGCGAGGGCCACGAGCGGGACGCCGAACACCAGGAGCGCGTCGACGGGCGCCCGCGTCTCCAGCGCGCCGCGCTTCGCGTACAGGACCGCGATGGCGACGTAGAACAGGAAGAACGCGACGAGGAAGGGCTCGACGGAGGCGAAGTGCTCCGGCCGGTAGTAGTTGTAGCCCCACAGGAGGCTCAGGACGAACGTGAACACGAAGCCCAGCACGTTGAGCTCGCGCCACGGCTTGACCAGCGCCAGCACGAGGATGGCGGCATTGAGCACGAGGAAGTAGCCGAACAGCAGCGCCGGCTGGCCCGACGACGTGGCCACGAGGAATGGCGCGAGGAAGCCGCCCGCGATGGCGAGCCCCGCGAGCGGTTGCGAGTCGGCGCGAAGCGCGAGCCACACCGTGAGGGCAGCGATGGCGAGGAGCAGCGCGAAGGCCGCGGTAGGCGGCAGGACGTCGTACATCCGCAGCGCCGCGAACGTGGTGAGGTAGAGGATGCCCGCGCCCGCGCCCTCGAGCGAGACCCCGTAGCCGGGGCGCGTGCGGGCGAGGCGCGCGCCGAGCACCATGACGCCGAGGCCCGCGAGCGCGACCCCGGCGAGCTTCGCCTCGATGGGAACGGTGACGAAGTCCGCGAGGTAGCTCAAGAGGAAGCCCACGCCGAGGAACAGCGCGATGACGCCGATGCGCGTCAGCACGTTGCCGCCCGTGAACCACTCCCACACGGGGTTGGGCGGGGCGGGCGGCGGCGAGGCGTGGAACTCCTCCATCGACGGCGACGCGAACGTTGCCGCAGGCGCGCGCGCTTCCGCTGCGGCGGCGGCGAGCTCGAGCGTACCCTCGGGGGTGCGGGTGAACTGCGGCTCGGGCGCCGCCACGGGCCGCGACCACGCGATGGAAGGCGCGGCCGCCGCGGCCGGCAGGGCCGACGTGTCCGGGCTCCCCGCGGGCTCGATGCCGGGCACAGCCGCGGGCGGACGATCGCTTGCCTGGGCCGGGGACGGCGCACTCGCGACGCCGCCGCGCTCCAGGGCCTCGAGGCGCCGCTCGATGGCGGCGAGCCGCTCCTCGACGGTGGCGCGAACGGGGGGCACCGCGGCCGCCGCGCCGGGCGGCGTATCGAACCGGGGCAGCGAGTACTCGCCGGCGTCGCGCGTCTCGCGCCGCGATCGCCACGCGTGCATGAGGATGGCCCCGGCGAACGCGCCCGCAAGCCCCCCGCCCCAGCCGAGCGCGGCCGCTCCCAGGATGAAGCCGATGACGATGGCGAGCAGGATCATCATGCGCCGTTCTCCGCTATCGCGCGTCTCCGCGCAGGGCGAGTACCTGGTCGTGCAGGGCCTGCAGCGTCACGCGCTCCGGCGGCACCGGCGGAGCGGCGACGAGCCCGATGCGGGAGAAGATGCCGCGCCAGCGGCGCATGGCCTTGCCGTCGGCCGCGCGGCTGAAGAAGCTGCCCCACAGGCCGCGCAACGCCATCGGCACCACCGGCACGGGCGTATCGGCGACCATGCGCTCGATGCCCGGGCGGAAGCGCGCGAGCTCGCCGTCGGACGTGAGCGAGCCCTCGGGGAAGATGCCCACCACCTCGCCCTCTCGCAGCGCCGCCGCGGCGTCGGTGACCGCCTCCTCCTGCCGCGCGGGGTCGCCGCCCGACCACGCCACGGGGATGGTGCGCATGGCGCGGAACAGCCAGTTGAGCAGCCGCATGCGGAAGATGCGATGGTCCATGACGAAGCGGATGGGCCGGCGCACGCATGCCGCGATGACGATGGCGTCGACGTAGCTCACGTGGTTGCACACGACGATGCATCCCCCCTCCGCCGGGATGTTATCGAGGCCTTCCTCCTTCACGCGATAGACCGTATGGATGAGGATCCAGGCCAGGAAGCGCATCAGGAACTCGGGCACGAGCTTGTAGATGAACACCGCCACCGCGGCGTTGAGGAGCCCGGTCACGAGGAAGAGGTCGGGGATGGACAGGCCGTCGCCCAGCAGCAGGATCGACAACCCCGCCGAGGCGACCATGAACAGCGCGTTGAGGATGTTGTTGGCCGCGATGATGCGCGAGCGATAGGCGGGATCGGAGCGCTCCTGGATGAGCGCATACAGCGGGACGATGTAGAAGCCGCCGAAGAGGCCGATCAGCACGAGGTCGATCACCACGCGCCAGTGACCCGGCGCGGTCAGGAACGCGGCGATGCCCGACAGGCCGGTCGCGTGGAGGTTGCGGCTCGCGAACCAAAGGTCGACGGCGAACAGCGTGAGCCCGATGGAGCCGAACGGCACGAGGCCGATCTCGACCTTGCGCCCCGACAGCCGCTCGCACAGCAGCGAGCCGGTCCCGATGCCCACGGAGAAGAGCGCGAGCAGCAGCGTGACGACGTGCTCGTCGCCGCCCAGGATGTTCTTCGCGAAGTTGGGGAACTGGGTGAGGAACGTGGCGCCGTAGAACCAGAACCACGAGATGCCGAGCATCGACAGCCACACGATGCGATTGGTGTACGCGAAGCGCAGGTTCTTCCACGTCTCGGTGAACGGGTTCCAGTTGAGGACCAAGTCCGGCGCCACGGCGGGCAGGAGCGGGATCTGGCGGCTGACGAGCCACCCCGCGATCGCGACCGCTACGGCCGTCAACCCCGCGAGCACAGGCCCCGCGCCGGGGACCGCCACCAGGAGCCCGCCGACGATGGTGCCGATGAGGATCGACACGAACGTCCCCATCTCGACGAGCCCGTTGCCGCCGACGAGCTCCTCCGGACGCAGCGCCTGCGGCAGGATCGCGTACTTCACGGGGCCGAAGAGCGTCGAGTGGACGCCCATGAGGAGGAGTGCCGCGAACAGCAGCACGAGGCTTTGCAGGAAGAAGCCCGCCGTGCCGATGGCCATGATCCCGATCTCGAGGATCTTGATGAGCCTGATGAGGCGGGACTTCTCGTATTTGTCGGCGAGCTGGCCGGCGGTCGCGGAGAGCAGCACGAAGGGCAGGATGAAGAGGCCCGCCGCGAGGTTGACGAGCGTGTTGGCGTCGAGCGTAGCGGTGGTCGCCGCGTGGTAGGCGACGAAGATGACCAGCGCGTTCTTGTAGATGTTGTCGTTGCCCGCGCCCAGGAACTGGGTCCAGAAGAAGGGGGCGAAGCGCCGCTCGCGCAGCAGGTCGAACTGGTTGTGCGTGGACATGTCAGGAGGCGGGCGATTCGAAGAAGGGCCTCGTCTCGAAGACCGAGGGCGGGAAGCCGACGCCATTATTCACGAGACGGCGCTTCAGCACGAAGTCGAACAGCAGGACGTTGCGGTCGCGAAGCGGCCGGAGCGTCGCCGCCGCGCCGGCGTCGAGGAGGCCCAGGCGCACGAAGTAAGGCAGCGACACGAGGGGCAGCACCCCCGGGATGGGATAGTCGGAGCCGTTCAGGAGCCGCGAGTGCCAGTCGCGACGCGCGAGCAGCGTCTCGATCACGCCGGCGCGATGCCCCTGCGCCAGCGCGGAGAGGTCGCCTGCGACGAGCTTGCCGTACCGCGGATCGTCCATGAGGCGGGCGAAGAGCTCGAAGTTCGTTCGCGCCGGCGCGCCGGGGCGATCGAGGTCGTCGCCCATCCCGAGCGACGCGCAGTGCGCCACCACCACGCGCACGCCCGCGTCGAGAGGCCGCCGCAGGCGGAGCGGGTTGCCGAGCGACTCCGAGACCGTGCGCATCGCGTGCTCGTCGCCGGCATGGCAGACGAGGGGCAGGCCGAGCTTCGCAAGACGCGCGTAGAAGCGATCGCAGCGCGACGAGGCGGGGTCGATGCCGTGCGCGGCCGGGATCCATTTCACCGCCCTCGCCCCGCCCGCCGCCGCGGCGTCCAGCCGGTCGAGCGCCGCCGGATCGTACGGATGGATCGACGCCACCCATTCGAAGCGGGCCGGATGCTGCGCCGCCAGCGCCGCGCAGTACGCGTCCGGGACGTGGAACGTCGAGCGCTCGCGATCCGGCCGGCCGGCGTCGTCGCGGCTCCAGTCGAAGGCGAAGAGCATCGCGCGAAAGCCCGCCGGCATCTCGTCGCACTGGTTGAGGAGGCGATCGACGACGCTCCGGTCCACCTGCCCCGGCGCATCGTGCACGCAGCTCGCGTTGAGGTAGAGGAGGCGCTGCACGTAGCCCGTGACGGGCCAGATGCGCTCCAGCGCGGGGTTGAACCACAGGCCGCTGCCCGAGTCCCCGTTGCCGAACACGTGGCAGTGCACGTCCCACACGCGCGAGGGGTCGAGGCCGCGCCAGGCGGAGTGAACGAGATCGCGCGTGGCCGCGTCGTCCGGCGCACGGGCCGCGCACGCGTTCCATACGCCGTCGGCGAGCGTGAACTCGCATCCGCCGAGGAGACCCGCGCCCATCGCCATGAGGAAGCGCCGCCGGTCCATCGCGGCTTACATCCCGTCCAGGTAATCGAGCACGGTCGTGAGCGCGGTGCGTACGGCCTCCGGATCGGTCTCGTACCACACCTCCTTGCCCACCTTCTCGGCGCGCAGCACGCCCGCCTCGCGCAGGACCTTGAGGTGGTGCGCCACCGCGGATCGCGACAGCGTGCTGGCCGCCACGATCTGGCCGACGGTGAGGCGCTCGCCGGGGTCGAACATCAGGACGATGCGCTGGCGATGGGCGTCGCCGAGCGCAACGAAGAGCCTCGCGGTGCGCTGCCAGGGGCGCGGGATGGCTCGGGCGTAGGTGGGACGCATGGAGCGGGGTGCGGGGTTGTGAGGACTCGGTAAGTACTTGGGGAGGTTCGTCGGAGGATCGTCGACCCAGGGGTCGCGGGGCTCGGCAACATGACCAAAAAACTAGTCATATGGTCATATTGATCGCGACGGGGCCGACCTGTCAAGCAGCCTCCTTTCCGGCCGACGAACGGCTTCCGCCGATCCCGCTACAATCGCTGCGATGCGCGCTTACCTCGACTTGATGCGCCACGTGCGGGAGCACGGCGTGCGCAAGGACGACCGCACCGGCACCGGCACGCTCTCGGTGTTCGGCTACCAGATGCGCTTCGACCTGGCGCAGGGATTCCCGCTCCTCACGACGAAGAAGGTGCACACGAAGTCGATCGTGCACGAGCTCCTGTGGTTCCTGCGCGGCGAGACGAACATCGCCTACCTCAAGGAGAACGGCGTCACCATCTGGGACGAGTGGGCGGACGAGAACGGCGACCTCGGGCCCATCTATGGCTACCAGTGGCGGTCGTGGCCCACGCCGGGCGGCGGGCACGTGGACCAGCTCGCCGACGTCGTGGCGCAGATCAAGCGCAATCCGGACTCGCGCAGGCTGATCGTGTCGGCGTGGAACGTGGGCGACATTCCGCGCATGAAGCTGCCGCCGTGCCACGCGTTCTTCCAGTTCTACGTGGCGGAAGGCAAGCTGTCGTGCCAGCTCTACCAGCGAAGCTGCGACATCTTCCTGGGCGTGCCCTTCAACATCGCGTCGTACGCGCTCCTGACGCACATGGTCGCGCAGCAATGCGACCTCGAGGCGGGCGACTTCGTGTGGGTGGGCGGCGATTGCCACCTCTACCTCAACCACCTCGAGCAGGTCGACGCGCAGCTCGCGCGCGAGCCCTACCCGCTTCCCAGGCTCGTCTTCCGGCGCAAGCCGCCGACCCTCTTCGACTACGTCTACGACGACATCGAGATCGCCGGGTACCAGAGCCATCCGGCGCTGCGCGCGCCGGTCGCGGTCTAGGGGCCGTTCACGCTACGGGCCCCCCCGCCCGTCGCGCGGCGGCGGTGGCGGTGCCCCGCCCCACGCGGTTTCACCCGACGTGCCCGCGCAGGAACGCGATCGACCGCTCGCGCGCGATCCTGGCCGACGGCGCGTCGTACGAGCCGCGATGATCGCAGTTGAACCCGTGGTCCGCCGCATAGAGGTGGACGTCCGCCGAGGGATGCGCCTGCGCGAGCTTGCGCACGCCCTCCACGGGAATCATCGAGTCCTTCTCCCCGAAATGGGCGAGCACCGGCACCTTGGGCGTGTCGCCGATGGCCTCGTGCATGCCGCCGCCGTAGTAGCAGATCGCGCACGCGAGGTCCGTCAGGTGGGCCGCGGCTTTCCACGACACGAGCCCGCCCCAGCAGTAGCCGACGATGCCGACCTTGCCCGCCTCGGCCGCGACCGCGATCGCGGCGGCGACGTCCTCCAGCGCTTCGTCCATCGCGGCTTTCGCGCGGAGCTCGCGGCCGCGTGCGACGTCGGGCGGCGTGTAGCCGAGCTCCACGTCGCGCTCGACGCGGTCGAAGAGCGCCGGCGCCACCGCGAGGTAGCCGTCGGCCGCGTAGCCGTCGCATACGGCCCGGATGTGGCCGTTCACGCCGAAGATCTCCTGCACCACCACCAGGCCGCCGCGAGGTTGGCCCGCGGGGTCGGCGCGATACGCGGAGATGCTCAAAGATGGCGAAACTTGAAGGGTGATCGTCTTGCCCATGGGCTGTCCTCGCTATCGGTGGGTCGTCGCGCCCTCATTGTAGGGGCCTCCGAGCTCGACGCGGAGCAAGGTCGGACCGGACGCGAGCTTCTCGATGCGGGGAGGCGAGAGCCGGACACGGACGCCAGCGAGGGTTGGGAGATCGAGATCGGGCAAAGCGGCAAGGTCTTGCGTGGTGCGCAAGCCGATCCACCGTGTCCAAGAACAGGCGCTTGCGTTCGAACTCCTCCTTCAGCCGACGCGCCTCCTCCGATCTACCCGCCCCAGCGCGCTCGCGCGGCATGCACCTTGAGCGCCTTCAGGATCGCCGGTCCGAGAACGGAACCGGAGTTCGTCGGGAGGGACCAGCCTGAGTGCGTTTGCCCCTTATGCGACATAGACGAGGTCGTCGCCATCGCCTTGGCAGCAGTGTCATGCGCGCTCTTGCAGAATTCGGATAGTCCGAGATCTGTCGATGTGATGTAATCGCCTCGCCTCCCACGTCATGTTCCGACACTGTGGGATGGCTCGTGGTGATCGGCAATGATCCACCGGCTCGATTCGATAGCTCATGTGGGTCTTTCCCGCCGCGCGGATGCGTGCTCGAAGGGCAAGTCGCACACGGCACGGTCCCATCGCACATGCCGTTCGGCACTTGCGTCGGTCAAGGGACGCGGCGCCGTCATCATCGACTAACCGAGCGGCACAAGCCTCAACTAGAGCCCGCACGCAGGGTCATAGCGTACTGACGCCTTCTCCTTCACCCACAATCCATGCCCATGCCTCGACTGATCCACCGGCTTCTAACCACTGCCACGCTGCTGGCCGCCGCCCAACTCGCGACGGCGCAGCCAGTGCCGTCCTCGATCACCACGCCCGACAGTGTGTCCACGCGCCTCGGCACGCTCGACTTCAAGGACGGCATGCCGGGCGCGGCCACCGCCGCCAAGGTCTACGACCACATCGACTTCACGCATGCCTACGAGGCTTTCGTCAACACGATGCAGGGCGTGAACTTCGAGGCGATCCATCGCGGCTTCCTCGCCGCCGGCGTGAAGGACAACGAGATCCTCGTCTTCTCGAAGCTGATGGACGCGAAGTCGCTGTTCCTCACCGCGAATGCCGACACCGTTTACTTCATCGGCACGCTCGACCTCAGCAAAGGCCCGATGGTGCTGGAGACGCCGCCGAAAGCGCTCGGAACGCTGGACGACGCGTGGTGGCGCTGGGTCACCGACTTCGGCGTTCCCGGCCCGGACCGCGGCGAAGGCGGCAGGTACCTCATCCTGCCGCCCGGCTACACCGGCCCGGTGCCCGAGGGCGGGTTCTACGTGGCCCGTGCGCGCACGAACTACGTGCTGATCCTCGGCCGCATGTTCCTGGAGAACAACGAGCCGCAGCCGGCCGTCGACACGATTCGCAAGTTCACCAAGATCTATCCCTACGACGCCGGGGGCGAGGGCACGAGCATCGCGCAGTTCCTCGACGGCAAGGCGCGCTTGTCGCGCATGACACCGCCGCCGGCGATGGTGTTCCACGAAGGCAGCGGCAAGGTGATGAACACCGTCCCGCCTAACGACTTCAGTTACTACGAGATGCTGAACGACATGGTCCAGCGCGAGCCGGCCACCGCGCTCGACCCCGAGCTGATGGGCCCGCTGGCGGCGATCGGCATCGTCAAGGGCAAAGCCTTCGCGCCGGACTCGCGCATCAAGAAGATCCTCGGCGACGCGGTAGCGGTGGGCAATGCGGCTTCGCGCACGCTGCTGATGGCGCCGCGCGATCCGTCCTGGTACTACTACCCGGACTCAGCCTGGACCAACTTCCTGTTCCAGAGCGGCTACGAGTTCGAGACGCCGATCCCGCTGATCACCCGTGAAGGCGCCAAGCCCTTTCCGCCCACCGGCTATCGCCAGCTCGACGCGCGCAGCGCCTTCTTCTACGGCATCACCGGCATCACGCCGGCGATGGCGATGCGCCTGCCCGGCGTGGGCTCGCAGTATCTACTGGCCATGCAGGATGCGAGCAAGCGGTTCTTCGATGGAGGCCGGACCTACAGGCTGACGCTGCCGAAGGGCATCCCCTACGACAACTTCTGGTCGCTGACCCTGTACGACAACCAGACCCGCTCGATGCTGTCCACGCCGCAGAACTACCCCCGCGCCGGCAGCCAGAGCTATCCGTCGCCGGCGGCGGAGGCCAACGCCGACGGCTCGACCACGGTGTACTTCAGCCCGCAGCAGCCGGCCGGCGTGAAGCGCGGCAACTGGATTCAGACCGTGCCCGGCAAAGGCTGGTTCACGATCCTGCGCCTGTACGGGCCGCGGGAGCCCTTCTTCACGAGGGAATGGCGGCCGGGCGAGATCGAGCTTGCGCAATAGGTTCGTTGGTACGCTCGCGGCGCTATTCGTCCGCAGACCCTAATCAGGGATCACCTGCGATAGCGGAGGAGCGGAGACCTTCCGCGTGCCGCGCGCAGCAGCGAGGGTGCTCGACGGTAGCTCCCCGAACTGGCGCTGGTACATCGCCGAGAACCGCCCAAAGTGCGCGAATCCGTAGCGCGATGCTGCCCACGTAACGCTCGTCTCCGCCGCTGGGTGCATGAGGGCACGCCGGACCGCACCGAGTCTCATTTCGAGCAGCAGTCGCGCGGGCGGGCGGCCAAATGCCTCCACGCAGGCGAGGTGCAGGGTGCGCTCGCGCGCTCCGGTGAGCGCACACAGCTCGGTAATGGTCGGGGGCTCGCCCCGATGCTCTTCCAACAGATCAATTACCCTGCGAGCTATCTGCGCCCGTGCCGGCACCGGCTCGATGGCGTCCGCTGAGGGGATGATGCCGAGCACGGCATCCGCAATTCGCGCCTGTGCCTGCTCGACCAGTCCGGCGGTCAACTCCTCGTCTGGTATCGCGACCAAGTCTTCCAGCAGGCGCGACAATGCGGCCGCCCGCCGGGTCATCTCGGATGGAGCTGTGCGCCAGCCCTCAGGCACGAACCCGCGCGACAGGTCATCATGATGGCGTCGAGCCTGCATCCAACGTTGGACCATCCGTGTGGGCAGCACTACCGTCAATAGCTCGGCTGCACCCGTCGCGCTGAGGACAAAGTCGTCACGCGGCGATGCGACGAGCAACTCGCGTCCGAGTACTTGCCGCCGCCGTGCGTGCAACGATCCAGTCACCCGCAGAGGCAAAGCGAACACCCACGTGTCCTTGGGCGCCGCTCCGCGTTGCAGGACCCCCGGAGACCACGACTCGATGCCAAGTTGTGCGCCACCCAGCAGTAGCTGCGTCAATCGGCCGCGAAAGGATCCGCGCCCTAGCTGGTCATATTCCTGATCCCAGTCTCGGGCAGCCGCGGCGAGAGCATCCACATCGTGGAACCTGCTCTCGGAAAATTCACGCCGCACTTCACTTTCTGCGGTTTCACCTCGGTTCATATGAAGACTGGTAACCGGTTCTATCGACAGCAGTCCGTCAATTCGCGAATTCGCGGAGGTCGCAAGGACGTACAGCGCGAGCGTAACGCAGTTGTGAGGGGCCGGCCGTGGTCATCAGTGTGACCAGAAGCCCTGCCGACGCACGTGGTCTAGCCACGGACGTGAGATGGGACCGGGAGAGGCTGGTTCGTCTTCCGATAGAGTCTCGCGTCTTGCGCGAACCGACAGGTGGGACTAGTGGCAAAAAAAAAGCCCGCCGGGAGGAATGTAGCGGGCAAGGGGGATTCCGATGGACGGAGCTGACCCGCTCCGCGGGGCCGGGACCAAGCCGTCCCGGTGGCGAGGAGAGGGTTAGACGATGCTGCGCGCCGCGCTCACGAGGTTCGACAGCTCTTCGAGCTTCCGGAGGCTCGCCTCGTCGTCGCCGTCACGCGCGTGATCGGTCGATGACCCTTCGGCGTCGTCGATCCAGAACCTCGAGAACTCCGGTGCGAACGTATCCATTTTCCGACCTCGTGCTGCGAATGAAGCAGTTGTCCCTGCGTCTTGAAAAGCAATCGGTGTGCCAACTGTCGCGACCCATCGATAGGTCGCGTGCGGCTTGTCCGCGCTTACAGGGAAAGCGAGGGAATGGCGGCGGCGTTGCGAGGCGGGCGAGGCACCGCCGGGGAGGCGCATCTGTCGCGTAAAGCCGACGCTCGCCATGACATCGGCATCAAGCGTCTGATTTGAAGCATATTTCGTTGTCGTCGCGGCCCGACAACGAAAACACGAACGTCGAGCGGCTACGGCACCCGCCTCGCGCCGGGCTTAAGCCTTCGGTTCCTTGAACATCGCGGGCTCGAGGCTGTGCCGCTGCAGGAGCTTGTAGAACTCGGTACGGTTGCGCTTCGCAAGTTGCGCGGCCTGCGTGACGTTGCCCCCGGTGATCTTGAGCAGTCGGACGAGGTAGTCGCGCTCGAACGACTTGCGCGCCTCCTCGAACGGGATGAGCGCCGCGGCGTCTTCCTTGAGCGCGTTCTGCACGAGCGACGCCGGAATCACCGACGTGGTCGTAAGCGCCAGCGCCTGCTCGAGGAGATTGAGGAGCTGGCGCACGTTGCCCGGCCAGGGAGCGGCGATCAGGAGGGCCATCGCCTCCGGCGCGAGGGTGGGCGCCGGCTTGCGATAGCGCTCGGCGAGCCTTCGCAGGAAGTGCGACGCGAGCACGGGGATGTCCTCGCGCCGCTCGGCGAGCGACGGCAGGCGAAGCGAGACGACGTTGAGCCGGTAGTAGAGGTCCTCCCGGAACTGGCCCGAGTCCTTCTGCGCATCGAGGTCGCGGTGGGTCGCCGAGATGACGCGCACGTCGACCGGGATGGCCTGGGTCGAACCGACCGGCCGCACCTCGCCTTCCTGGAGGACGCGCAGCAGCTTGACTTGAAGCGGCAGCGGCATGTCGCCGATCTCGTCCAGCAGGAGCGTGCCGCCGTCGGCCGCCTGGAACAGGCCCTTGTGCGCCTGCACCGCTCCCGTGAACGCGCCGCGGGCGTGGCCGAAGAGCTCGGACTCGAGGAGCTCGGCCGGAATGGCGCCGCAGTTCACCGCGACGAAGGGCTTGTCGCGGCGGGGGCTCGCGCGATGGATGGCGCGCGCCAGGAGCTCCTTCCCCGTGCCCGACTCGCCGTAGATCAGGATGCTCGCGTCGGATTCGGCGACGAGCTTCGCCTGGCGCAGGAGATCCTCCATCACCGCGCTGCGCGTGATGAGGCCCTCGCGCCACTCGCCGGTGGCCGCGTTGCCGCGCCCCGCGTCGTCGCCGGAGAGCTTGAGCGCCTCCGACACCTTCTGCAGGAGCTCCTGGCTGTCGAACGGCTTGGTGAGGAAGCCGAAGACGCCGCGCTGGGTCGCTGCCACGGCATCCGGGATGGTGCCGTGCGCCGTGAGGATGAGCACCGGCAGCGCGGCGTGCTGGCGGTTGATGGCGTCGAAGAGCTGGAGGCCGTCGATGCCAGGCATGCGCATGTCGGTGACCACCGCCGCGGGCCGCCGCACGGCGATGGCCGCGAGCGCGGTCTCGCCGCTCTCGGCGGTGCGCACGCGATACCCCGCCGACGTGAGCCTGAGGCTGATGAGCTTGAGGAGGTCCGGGTCGTCGTCGACCAGGAGGATGTCGCTGGACATGAGGGCTCGCTTGTTCCGGGAATTCTTCTGGGGACTATCCGCCGCTTCCGCCGCCGCCACCGCCGCCGGAGCCGCCGCCGCTTCCGCCGCCGCCGCCCCCTCCGCTGCGTGCGCGCTCGCGGATGAGGCTGCGCTCCATCTGGCGAAGCTGCTCGAGCTTCTGCAGCGCCTGGTCGGCCTTCTGCTGCTCCTCGCGGACCGCGCGCTGGCGGCCCACGATCTGCGCCTGCAGGATGAACGCGAGCTGCTTCACCGAAGGCGAGCCCGGGTTGCTCTTGGAGACGTTGTCGAGGAGCTGGAGCGCGCGCTGGTCGTCCTGCGGATTGGCGCGCGACATCGTATAGAGCACCGCGAGGCGGATGCGATTGGCGTCGGTACGCTGCCGCCCCAGGAGCGCGGTGACGGTGGTGAGCTCGCGTCGCACGTCGTCGCCGTTGAGGCCGCCGTAGCGCTGGAGGTCGGCGAGGAGCACGATCAGCTCGACGTCCTCGGGCGGCGGCGCCGCGGAAAACGTGGGCGGCGAAGGCACGGGGACGGTCGCCGCGGGCGGCGCGACGGACATCGAGGGCGGCGCGACCGCGACGACCTCCGGAGCGGGAGCCGCCTGCGCGGGCGCGGCCGTGGGCGCCGGTGTCTGTTGCGCCACGGGCGGCTCGACGGGCTCGATGGGCGGGTACTCGATCAGCGGCGACGGCACCTCCACGCGCTCGGGCTCGTACTGCTCCTCGAGCGTCATCGGCGGCTCGGGCGTCGTCGCGCACGCGCCCAGCCACGCGCACAGCGCCACGACGAGCGCGCGGCGCCACGCGCTCGCGCATCCGCGCTCCGCGCCAGCGCGGCTCGGAGCCTCGTCGTCTCGCGCCACCGCGAGGCTCACTTGGTCTCCCCGACGGCCACCGCCACGCCCTCGGGCGACGTTGCCGGCGGACGCTCGGCGCCGAGCGACAGCGGGAGCCACAGCCGGAAGCGCACGCCGCGCTGGCCGTCGCGGCGATCGAGCACCTCGATGCGACCCGACTGCGCGAGCGCGTAGTCGCGAGCGATGGCAAGGCCGAGGCCGGAGCCCTTCACCTTGCCGTCGACGGGCGCCTTGCCGGAGTAGAAGGAATCGAACACGCGATCGCGCTCGGCGGGCGCGATGCCCGGGCCATGGTCGGACACGTCAAGCACCGCGAAGCCGTCCTGCTCCGCGAGGTCGAGCTCGATGGCGCCGGAGCGCGGCGAATACTTGATCGCGTTCGACATGAGGTTGTCGACGACCGTGCGGATCTTCTCGCCGTCGCCCACGACCACCAGCGGGGCGAGGGTCGCGTCGAAGTTGATCATGCGCGCCAGCGCGGCGAGCTTCTGCTCGCGCAGCACGCGGCGCACGACGTCGGCCAGCGGCACCGGCGCGAGCGTGGCGGGCTCGACGGAGCGCGCCTGGTGATACTTGAGCAGGTCCTCGATCAGCTTCTGCAGCGAGAGCGTGTTCTCGCGCACGATGCGCACGATCTCCTGCTGCTCGGGTGCAAGGCGACCGCCGACGTTGTCGCGCAGCAGCTCCGCGCCCTCGCGGACGGCGGTGAGCGGCGTCTTGAGCTCGTGCGAGACGTGGCGCAGGAAGCGCGTCTGCTGCTGCTCGAGCTCGCTCAGGCGAACGCGCAGCCACTCGAGGCGCTGCCCGAGGTAGCGGAGGTCCTGAGGGCCGTTGACCTCGACCGCGTGCGTGAAATCGGCCGTGCCCATCTGGCGGATCGCCTGGTCGAGCTGGCGGATGGGGCGCGCGATGAGCACCGCGAACACCACCGCCAGCGCGAGCGCGATGCCGACCGTCGCGAGCGCAAGCCACAGCCACTTCTCGCGGCCTTGCGACGCCGTCTCCTGCAGGCGCTCGATGGCGCGCTGGGTGAGCTGCGTCGTCGCGTTGAGCATGCCTTGCGTCTGCTCGACGAGCGATGCGTAGCCGTCGGCGAGCTGGGTCACCGTGTCGGGCGTCCGGTTGGACGAGGACAGGAGCTTCCACAGCGACTCCTCGCGCTGGCCAAGCGCGGTGAGGGCGGAGCGCTGCGCGGGCTCGAGCGGAAGCAGCGAGAGCTGCTCCGTGGTCTGGTGATATTCCTGGCGCATGCGCGCGTAGTCCTCGAGCAGCGCCGGATCCTCGAGGATGATCTCCTGGCGCGCGAGGCGCTCGAGCGTCGTCGCCTGCTCGAAGAGGAGACGGCTGGAGCGCGCGGCCTGCGACGCCTGCAGCACTTCCGCGCGGCTTTGCGTCGCGAGGCGATCGAGCGAGAGGATGAGCTCGGCGAGCGCGTACACCAGCGGCAGGCTCACGAGCATGAACCCCAGCAGGATGAACTTGAGGAAGGAACGCGGGTAATACAAGCGGGCGCCTCGCTATAATCGCGCGCATTATGGCACCGCCGTCGCTCGGGCGGCGGGCCCCCTTCGACGATCCGCGTCGCCCTTCGAGCTCCCATGCCAGAGGCTTCCTCCGCCGCCCCGGCGACGCTCGCGATCATCGCGGCGGTCGCGCGCAACGGCGTCATCGGCGCCGGCAACGCCCTGCCGTGGCGCCTGCCCGGGGACCTCGCGCGCTTTCGCGCGCTGACGACGGGGCACGCGATCATCATGGGCCGGCGCACCTGGCAATCGCTCCCGCGCGCGCTTCCGGGAAGGCAGAACATCGTGGTGACGCGCGACGCGGGGTTCGCTGCCGCCGGAGCGGAGGTGTCGCCATCGCTTGCCGCGGCGCTGGGGCGCGTGGCCATGCCGGGCCCCGTCTTCTGCATCGGAGGCGCGCAGATCTATGCCGTCGCGCTCCCGCGGGCCGCCATCATGCACATCACCGAGATCGACCGCGACTTCGAAGGCGACGTCCGCTTCCCGCCGTACGATCGCGCCGCGTGGCGCGAGACGGCGCGCGAGGCCGCGAGGTCGGCCGACGGATTCGACTACGCCTTCGTCACTTACGAGCGAGAAAGAGGGGACTGACCATGTCCGGATCCGAGTTCCACGTCCACGGTCCGCACGAGCACGAGATCGAGCACCAGGGGCAGCACGGCGATTCGTTCGCGGGACGCATGGCCGTCACCACCGCGGTCCTCGCCACGCTGGGCGCGATCATCAGCTACCAGGGCGGCGCCACGCAGAACGACGCGCTCCTGTGGAAGAACGAGGCGGCGATCAAGAAGACCGAGGCGTCCGACCAGTGGGCGTACTACCAGGCGAAGAACAATCGCATGAGCGTCGCCGAGTTGGGCGCGACGCTCACCACGGGCGAGGCCGCGGAGCGCTACAAGGCCGAGGCAAAGCGCTATGCGGACGACAAGCGCGAGATCCAGAAGAAGGCCGAAGGCTTCGAAAAGGAGAGCGCCGACGCGAACGCCAAGAGCGAGGCGTCGATGCACGTGCATCACCGGTGGGCGCAGTCGATGACGCTCATCCAGGTCGCCATCGCGCTGGCCGCCATCGCCCTCCTCACGCGCAAGCGCTGGCTGCAATGGGGGGTCTACCTCACCGCCGGCGGCAGCCTGCTCCTCGCGGCGGTCGCGCTCCAGCACATCTAGCCCTCGCGCATTTGCGATAATG
>JBGAIS010000078.1:0-19105 GCA_044225355.1 Casimicrobiaceae bacterium
CAACCGTTCCTCGTGATGGCGACGCAGAATCCCATCGAGACCGAGGGCACCTATCCGCTTCCGGAAGCCCAGGTCGACCGCTTCATGATGAAGGTCCTGGTCGGCTATCCGAACGAGGAGGAGGAGTTCGTCATCGTCCAGCGCGTGACCGGCGAGCCCGTGGACGTGTCGGCGGTCGCCACCACCGAGCAGCTGGCCGATCTCCAGAAGGAATGCCGTCGCGTGTACGTCGATCCCAACCTCATCAGCTACGCGGTGCGGCTCGTCGCCGCGACGCGCGACCCCGAGCGCTTCGGGCTCAAGGACTTCGGCAAGTACCTCACGTTCGGCGCGAGCCCGCGCGCGACCATCCACATGATCGAGGGCGCCAAGGCGCTCGCGTTCCTGCGCGGCCGCACGTACGTGCTGCCCGAGGACGTCATCGACATCGCGCCCGACGTCATGCGCCACCGCCTCGTGCTGTCGTACGAGGCGCTCGCGGAAGGCCAGACGCCCGACATGCTCGTGCGCAAGGTGATGCAGCACGTCCGCGCGCCGGAGAAGCCGCTCGAAACGCATGTCCGCGTCGCCAACGCCTGAAGCGGTCCTGCGAAGGCTCGACTGGACGGTCATCCGCCGTCTGGACGGGCTCTTGCACGGCGACTACCGCACGCTGTTCCGCGGCTACGGCCTCGACCTCGCCGATCTTCGCGAGTACCAGCATAACGACGACGTCCGCCACATCGACTGGAACGTCACGGCGCGCATGCAGACGCCTTACGTCCGCGAGTTCAACGAGGAGCGCGAGGTGGCGGCGTGGTTCCTGCTCGACCTCTCCCCGTCGATCGACTTCGGCTCCGAGAGCGTGCGCAAGCGCGCGGTGTCGAGCGAGTTCGTCACCGTCCTCGCGCGCCTGCTGACGCGCCACGGCAATCGCGTCGGCGCGCTCTTCTACGGCGGCGAGGTGGACGCGGTCATCCCCACTCGCAGCGGGCGCCGGCACGTGCTGCACATCCTGCACGAGATGCTGACGCGCCCGGTGCTCACGCAGTCGAAGCCCACCGACCTCGACGTCCTGCTGCGCGCGGGCTTCGACGTCATCCGCCGCCGCTCGCTCGTGTTCGTCGTGTCCGATTTCATCAGCCGCCCGGGATGGGCGCAGACGCTCGCGCACCTCGCGCAGCGCCACGAGGTGATCGCGGTGCGCCTGTACGATCCTCTCGAGCAGGAGCTCCCCGACCTGGGCCTTCTCGTCGTGCAGGATTCCGAGACGGGCGAGCAGGTGTTCGTCGACACCCACGACAAGGGGTTTCGCCGCCGCTTCGCGGAGCTCGCGAGCAAGCGCGAGGACGAGCTTCGCGAGGCGTTCCGCCAGTCGGGCGTGGACGCGCTCGAGCTCGCCACCGACGACGACCTGGTCGACGCGATCATGCGCTTCGCCGACTTGCGCAAGCGGCGCAGCCAGCTCGCGGCCGGCGGCGGGATGCCGCAGCACATGGCACGCGCGTGAGGCCTTCTCGATGAGCAAGTTCCCGCTCACCTTCCTGTGGCCCGATTTCCTCTGGCTCCTGCTCGTCGTGCCGCTGCTGGTGCTCGCGTACGCGTGGCTCCTGCGTCGCAAGAAGAAGCTCGCCGTGCGCTACGCGAGCCTCGCGATGGTCCGCGACGCGATGGGCGCAGGCCAGCGCATGCGCCGGCACGTGCCGCCCGCGCTCTTCCTCCTGTCGCTCACGCTCATGATCGTCGCGGTCGCGCGCCCGCAGGCCGTGATGATGCTGCCGTCGCAGCACGAGACGATCATCCTCGCCATGGACGTCTCGGGCAGCATGCGCGCCGCCGACGTCGAGCCCAATCGCCTCGCGGCCGCGCAGGCCGCGGCGCGCGCGTTCGTCAACGACCAGCCGGGCCACACGCGCGTCGGCATCGTGTCGTTCGCCGGCACTGCGGCGGTCGTACAGCCGCCCACGCGGACGAAGGAAGACATCATCGCGGCCATCGACCGCTTCCAGCTCCAGCGCGGAACGGCCGTGGGTGCCGGCATCCTCGTCTCGCTGAAGCTCATCGTCCCCGACGTCGAGTTCGACCGCCGCTCGTGGTACCCGCGCGTCGCCGCCAAGGCCGCGCCGCTCGACAAGGTGCAGCGCCGCGGCGAGAAGTCCGACAAGGCCGATCCGCCCCAGCCGGTGCCGCCGGGGTCGTTCTCGTCGGCGGCGATCATCCTCCTCACCGACGGCCAGACCACCACGGGCCCCGATCCCATCGAGTCCGCGCGCATCGCGGCGGAGCGGGGCGTGCGCGTGTTCACCGTGGGCGTGGGCACCGAGAAGGGCGAGATGATCGGCGCCGAGGGCTGGTCCATGCGGGTGCGCCTCGACGAGGCCTCGCTCAAGCAGATCGCCAACGTGACGCAAGGCGAATACTTCTACGCGGGCACGGCGAGCGACCTCAAGAAGGTCTACGAGGTGCTCAACTCGAAGCTCGTGTTCGAGCAGAAGCAGCAGGAGATCACCGCGCTCTTCGCCGCGGCCGCGGCGCTCCTTGCCGTGATCGCGGCGGTGCTGTCGATGCTCTGGTACGGCCGCATCATGTAGCGATGTAGTCCGCGTCCTACGGCTCGCGGCGGCGTGCGCCTTACGGGTCGCAAGCGGCGTGCGACCTAAGATTGCGCTCATGCGAGTGCGATCCCTGTTCCTGCTGGGCCTCGTCGCGTGCCTCGCGCACGTCGCCGCGGCCGCCGTTCCGCCCGAAAGCCAGGCCGACGCGGTCGAGTTCTACAACGCGGCGGCGGACCACTACTTCCTGTCCGCCAATCCGGCGGAGATCGACGACCTCGACAAGGGCGTGCACCCCGGCTGGACGCGCACCGGCTTTCGCATTCCCGTCGTGAAGGCGGGCGTCGCGTACCCGGCGTCCTCGCCCGTGTGCCGGTTCTTCAGCGAGAAGCTCAATTCGCACTTCTACTCGGCGAAGCCCGCCGAGTGCGAGGACGTCAAGGCGAAGTTCCCCGATACGTGGCTCTTCGAGTCGGGCGAAGTGTTCCGCGCCTTCCTGGTCGACCCGCAGACGGGCGCGTGCCCCGCGGACTCGGCGCCGGTCTATCGGCTGTACGACAACCGACCCGACGCCAATCATCGCTACACGGACCGGATCGACGTCTTCGACCTCATGAAGTCGAAGGGCTGGATCCCCGAGGGCGACGGCAACCCCGCGCGGCCGGTCGCGTTCTGCGCGCCGACGACGCCCCCGCCCGCGGGTCCGGTGCCGGCATGCACGCTCACGACGGAGACGTCGACCCCTCGCGTGGGCTCGTCGATCACGCTGCGCGCGGCCTGCACGAACGTCCCGGCGACCTACGCGTGGCAGGAGTGCCTGTACTACGTGCCGTCGCTCTGCAATCCCATTCCCGAGTGCTCGACCACGCCCAACTGCACGGTGTCCTCGTTCGTGACCGCGCTCACGCGCTACCACGTCGCGGGTGTGAACGCGTCCGGCGCCGGTCCCGTCGCGGAGGTGCAGGTCGAGTGGCGCGGCAACGATCCGGGATACACGGCGGGGATGTGCTCGCAGTACCCGCGAGCGAAGCTCGTGTCGCTGCCGTGGGGCTACGGTGGACGCTACACCACCATCGACGATGGCGGCTTCCCCGCCGACATGGTGCTCGTGTTCGAGATGACGGTGCCTTCGTCGCCGGCGTCGTACGCGACCGCGGGCTACACGAGCGTCGCCGAGTACGACGGCGTGCCCGCGCAGCGCCACATGACGCTCTCCCGCACGCCGTGCGACTTCCGCGACGCCGATCCCACGGGGGTGAACGGTCCGCTTGCGGCGGCCGGCGGGCTGACCGCGCTGATCGACTGGAACGTCGGCGCGCCGCCCGTTGCGCTGGTGGCCGGCCAGAGGTACTACTTCAACATCCGCAACGTCGCTTGCGGGCAGCTCACCTGCGAGGCGGGGTTCTCCACCACCTGGCCCAGGTAGCGCAGGCTGTCGATTTCGGGCAAGGTCGAACGTCGTGGCTTCGAGCGCCCAAAATGACGGGCACGTTGCGACGGAGACGACACGACATGAAATACCTCTGCCTCGGCTACTTCGACGCCGACGCGATGGCGCCTCTCACCCCGGCGGACATCGACGCGATCATGGCGCAGTGCATGCCCCACATGGAGCGCCTTTACGCCACGGGACAGGTCCTCATGGACGGGGGCCTCGAGCTGTCCGCGGTGCACCTTCGGCGCGAGCAAGGCAGCGTGCGCGTGATCGACGGGCCTTTCGCCGAGGCCAAGGAGATGGTCGGCGGCGTCTTCGTGGTCGACGCCGCGAGCATGGAGGACGCGGTGCGCGTCGCGAAGCTGCACCCGACCACCCAGGTCGCGGACGGCGAGCGCTACGGGTGGACGCTCGAGGTCCGGCCCATCCATCACTTCAGGCTGGCCGACGCCGGAAGTGGAGCGATCACGTCGGCGCAGGAGGGCGTGCGCGACCTGCGCGATGCCTACGCCCGCGCCGCGCACGAGCGCGATGCCGCGGCGCTGATGCGCCTTTACCATCCGCAGGCCCGCGTGTTCGACGCCTGGGCCACGTGGTCGCACGACGGCGCGGACGCATGGCGCCGGGTGGTCGAGGGCTGGCTGGGGTCGTTGGGCGACGAGCGTGTGCGGGTCGGCTTCGACGACGTCGTGGTGCGATCGCGCGAGGACGTCGCGGTGATGTCGGCGATCGTGACCTACGCGGGACTCGCCGCGGAAGGCCGCGAGCTGCGCTCGATGGACAACCGCCTCACATGGGTGGTGGAGCAGGACGCGGGCGCGTGGCGCATCGTGCACGAGCACACGTCGGCGCCGCTCGCTCCGGACACGGCGATGGGGATGCTCCGTCGGGAGAGCGCCCATCCGGGAAGGTCTGCGAAGGGCGCCCGCGAGGACGGCGCGTGACGTGGCGCCGGCGCCGCGCCTCCTTGCGACCGGAACGCACGGGCGTGTCCAGGCGATCGCCTGGGCAGCGGCCCGGCGATGGCTTCGCGCTCGTGATCAGGGCGTGAACCGGCCCCCGTCGGGGAGGACCAGCGTGACGGCGAGGCCGCCGCCTTCGCGATTGGCGAGCGCGATCCTGCCTCCGTGCGCCTCGATGATCTCGCGCGCGAGCGCGAGCCCGAGGCCCGTGCCCGAGCGCTTGGTCGAGTAGAACGGGACCAGCGCGTTCGACATCACGGTGTCGCTCATGCCGCCGCCGCGGTCGGCGACCTCGATGGCGAAGGCGTTCGCCGACCGCCGCACCGAGAGCTTCACCTCCGAAGGCGGTGATCCCGACTCGTGCGCGTTCTTGAGGAGGTTGAAGAGCGCTTGCTCCATCTGCGCGACGTCGATGCTCGCGGACTCCTCGGGCAGCGCTCCCGTCACCGTGAAGTCGATCTGCGAGTGCACGCCCTCGATGAAGCGCGGCCACGCGACGGCCGCGAGGCGCGGCGCGGGAAGCTTCGCGAACTGCGCATAGCCGTCGATGAAGCCCTTGAGGTGGTCGGTGCGCTCCGCGATGGTGGTGAGGATGGCGGGCAGGCGCTCGACCTGGCCGCGGCGAAGGAGCTCGCTCGCGGAATGCGAGAGCGACGTGACGGGCGCGAGCGAGTTGTTGAGCTCGTGGCTGATGACGCGGATCACTTTCTTCCACGTCTGCACTTCCTGGCGGCGAAGCTCGTCGGTGAGGAGGCGAAGGAGCAGGAGCTCGTGGCGGCGGCCGTTGAGCGTGAAGCTGCGACGCGCGAGGTGGTAGATCTCGTCCTCGTCGGCGTCGCTTGCGCGCACGGCGGTGAAGAGGCCGTCGCCGCCCCGGTCCAGCGCCTCTTGCAGCGACGGCGCGCTCGCGGCGATCTCGTCCATGCGGTGACCCTCGAGGCGCCGGCCGCCATGCAGGAGCTGTCGCGCGGCGACGTTCGCGAACACGATCGAGCCGTGCTGCGCGACGAGCAGCATCGCGACCGGCGTGTTCTGGATCATGGTGTCGAGCAGCAATTCGCGCTGCACGAGGCCCAGGCGCTGGTCGCGCAGGACCTCGCCCAGCGCGTCGTGCGCCTTCACGAGGTCGCCCACCTCGTCGTTGCGCGGCCAGTGCAGGCCGAACGAGAAGTCGCCGTCGCGGTAGCTCAGCACCGTGCCGGCGAGCGTGTGCATCATCGACGTGAGCGGCGCCAGCATCGCGCGGGCCGCGAGGTACGTCGCGGGGAGCGCCGCGACCACGACGCCGAGCGAGATCGCGACGCGATGCCCCGGGAAGGCCGCGTCGAGCAGCGCGAATGCCGCGATCGCGATCGCGAGGACGGCGGTGGCTCCGAGGCCGACGCGGCCCGCGAGCGAAAGGCGACGCCGGGCCACGTCGCGGCGTTTCAGGGGCGCGTGACCCCGAGCCGCTCCATGCGCCGGTACAGCGCCTGGCGACTCAAGCCCAGGTCGGACGCCGCCTGCGCCACGACGCCGGACGCGCGCGCCAGCGCATGCTCGATCGCCTGCCGGTCGAGGGCGAGCTCGCGATCGGCGGGAGGCGGCGCGGACGGCAGCGCGAGGTCCGCCGCCGTGACTTCACGGCCCGTGGCGAGGAGGCTCGCGCGCTGCATCACGTTCTTGAGCTCGCGCACGTTGCCGGGCCACGCGTGGTCGACGAGCGCGCGCTGCGCTGACGGATGCAGCGCCTTGCCCGGCGAGAGGAAATGCTCCGCGAGCGGCAGGATGTCGTCGGGACGCTCCGCGAGCGGCGGCAGCGCGAGCTCGATGACGTTGAGGCGATAGTACAGGTCCTGCCGGAACGTGCCGGCGCGGATCATCGCGGGCAGGTCGGCGTTGGTCGCGCTGATGACGCGGACCTTCACCTGGCGCTCCCGGTTCGAGCCCAGGCGCTGGAATCGTCCCGTCTCCAGCACCCGCAGCAGCTTGACCTGGCCCGCCAGCGGCAGGTTGCCGATCTCGTCCAGGAAGAGGGTGCCGCCGTCCGCGGCTTCGAACTTGCCCTCGCGGTCCTTCGCGGCGCCGGTATACGCGCCGGCTTCCGCGCCGAAGAGCTCCGCCTCGACGAGGTCGGCGGGCATCGCGCCGCAGTTGAGCGTGACGAACGGGCCGTCGCGAACGGCGGAATTGGCCTGGATGATCTCGGCGATGCGCTCCTTGCCCGCGCCGTTCGGGCCCGTGATGAGCACGGGGAGGTCGGAGCGCGCGACCTGGCACGCGGTGGCGAGCACGCGCTCGGTCGCGGCGTCGCGCCACTGCAGTCCGCGGAGGTCGAAGCGACTCTCGAGCTCCTGCTTGCGTCGGCGCTCGCCCTGCAAGCGCTTCTGGAGGGCGCGGTTGGCCTGGCCGAGCTCGATCAGGTTCGACACGCTGGCGATGAGGCGCTTGTCGTCCCAGGGCTTCGCGAGGTAGTCGGCGGCGCCCGCCTTGATGAGGTCGACGGCCGCGTCGACCGACGTCCACGCCGTGAGGAGGATCACGGGAAGGTCGGGATGGCGCGCGCGGATGCGACCGAAGAGGGCGATGCCTTCCGCGCCGGACGTCGTGTCGGCGCTGAAGTTCATGTCCTGGATCACGAGGTCGACCTGCGAGCGCGAGAGCATCGCCATGCCCTCGTCGGGCGACGTCGCCGAGACGACGGCGATGTCGTGCAGCGAGAGCAGCACCTCGAGCGCCATCGCGATTCCGCGGTTGTCGTCGATGACGAGTACGACCGGCATCTGCATATTCTACGGTGCGGGAAGGTCAGACGCTGCGGGTCGCCTCGGCGGGCGGGATGCTCGCCGCGCGCCACGCGGGCCCGAGCACCGCGACGACGCCCAGCGCGAACAGCGCGATCGCGCCCAGGACCAGGTAGCCGACCGGCAGCTTTGTCATCTCGAGGTGGCGGACCAGCATCTGGTTGAGCGCGATGGCGAGCGTGACGCCCGCAACGACGCCGGTCGTGGTGACCATGAGGTTCTCGATCACGAAGTAGCGGACGATGTCTCGACGGCGCGCGCCGAGCGCGCGGCGCACGCCGATCTGCTTGCGACGCTGCGACACGCGCAACATCGTCATGCCGACGATCCCGCTCGCGGTGACGAGCAGCAGGAGCGCGCTGACGCCGATCAGCATGCCCGCGAGCGACCTCTCGCCGCGGTAGCGGCTGTCGCGGTCCTCGTCGCTCGTGCGGACCTGCACGATGCGCGGGGCCGTGACGTCGCGCATCGCGGCTTCCACGTCCTTCATGACGCGATCGCGCTGGCCGGGCTCCACGCGCAGCGCGAAGCGCGGGTAGGCGTTGTCGGTATCGAGGGGAATGATCCCCGAGTACTCCGCGCGGGCGTCGCTCTCCGCGAGCACCGACTGCAGGCGATCGATCACGCCCACCACGCGCATCTCCGAGGCGTCGTCGCCGGTTCCGTAGTAGATCGTCCTGCCGACCGCGCTGGCGCCGGGGTAGAGCTTGTCGGCCGCCGCCTTGGTGATGACGATCGAGCGCGGCCACTTCTTCGTCGGTACGTCGTTCTCGGCATCGAACTCGACCATGTCGTCGCGCGTGACGTCGCGTCCCTCGACGACCTTGACGCCGAGCACGTCGATGGCGCCCGGGGGCGCGTAGTACGTCGACAGGTTGAGGCTCGGCACCGCCTGCTTGCGATCGAGCGAGAAGCTGCTGTTGCTCCCCGACCGCGACATCGGCATCTGGCTGATCCACGTGACCGACGTGACGCCGGGAATCGCGCGCAGCGTCTCGACGTCCCGTCGCTGCCGGGTCATGGCCTCGTCGTGGCTCACGCGCTGCACCGAGCGCGTCGTCACCGTGACGGTGTTGCGCTCGTCGGCGAGCCCGGAGGGTCGCTCGGCCGCGGTAAGCCTGAGATTGACGATGTAGATCGCGTTGGCGAGGCCGGCGAGGCTGAGAGCGATCTGGATGATGACGAGGATAGGCGCGGTCTTGCTGCGCAGGAGAACGGAGAGTATCGGTCGGATTTCCACGTCGGTACCTCAGGGTGTGGGGATAGTGCGTGGCTTCGCGGGCGGCGCACGTCGAACGGCGCCGCGCCGATGCCCGCTGGCCGTCATTGCGACTTGAGCTGCAGCGCGGGCGTCACCTTGGTCGCCCGCCACGTCGGCAGGAGCCCCGCCAGGAGCGCCGCCGCGATGGCGAGCAGGAACGTCGTGCCGAGCATCGCCCAGTCCATCTGCGTGACGACCGACAGCCCGCGCGACTGCGCCCCGATGAGCGCCAGCGCGCCGAGGGCGAGCGCGAGCCCCAGGATGCCGCCGGCGAAGCCCACCACGGCCGCCTCGACGAGGAACTGGCGGAAGATGGCGCCGCGCGTCGCGCCGAGCGCGCGGCGCACGCCCACTTCCGCCGCGCGGGCCGAGAACTTGGCGAGCAGAAGTCCCGTCGCGTTGACGAGGCACAGCAGAAGGAAGCCGAACGCGAGCCACACCGAAAGGCGCGCGTCGTTGCTGACGACCTCGAGGTAGCGCATCCACTCCATCACGTCGAAGAGCTGCACCGGCGCGTCGCGCTTGAGTCGGCCGAGCTTGCGCTGCTCGCCCACGTAGCTCGCGAGATAGCTCGCGAGCCCCGCGCGATCGGCGGTCTCGAACCAGAACTGGATCCACGTGCACTCGGAGTTGATGAAGCCCGCGTAGCCGGGGGCGCGCTCCTCGCCCTTGCAGCTCGTGGACGCGTTGTTGTAGAGCTCGAGGTCCACGCCCGTGGCGAACGGGATGTACACGTCGTCCTCGCCGGCCAGCGCGCCGCCGGAGCTGTTGATGAGCCGCGTGTAGCGCGGCACGGGATTCCACGTGTCGCGGACGCCCACGATGCGGAAGTCCTGGCCGAAGATGTGGAGGGTGCGCCCGACGGGGTTCTCGGCGCCGAAGAGCTTCTCGCTCTTGGCGCGACCCAGCACGATGACGCGCGCCTTGGCGGCGTCCTCGGCTCGCGTCCACGCGTTGCCGTGAAGGAAGGGCACCTCGAACATCGCGAAGTAATCGCTGTCGACCGCGAGCCCGCCCGTCCGCTCGACCGGCAGGTCGGGGCGCAATCCCTCGATGGCGCCGGTGACGTCGTACACCGCCGTGCGGCGCTCGGCGGGAGCGTCGCGGCGCCAGTTGGCGGCATCGATGTACGACGTCTGCTTGTCGTCGGGCTTCGCGCCCGGGACGTAGCCTTCGGGAGGCGCGTTGTCCACGAGCGGCGCCAGGAGCTTCCCGCTCTTGTGCGGGATGGGGTTCCCGGACATGACATGTAGGATGGTCAGCGTGGAGACGCTCGCGGCCACGCCGACCGCCAGCGTGAGCACCATGAGCGCGGTCAGGATCGGGTTGCGCAGGAGGTTGCGTGCGCCGAGCACCACGTAGTATCGAAGCATGGCGATGCTCAGCGCGCGACCGGCTGCGCCGCGTGCGCGCGCGTCTCGACGAGCGACGGCATGCGGCGCACGAGGTCGCTCACCTGGCCGTCGATGATGTGCACGTTGCGCTGCGCGCGCACCGCGAGCTCGGGGTCGTGCGTGACCATGATGATGGTGGTGCCCTTGGCGTTGATGTCCTCCAGGAGCTCCATGACGCTGCGCGCCATCTGGCTGTCGAGGTTGCCCGTCGGCTCGTCGGCGAGGAGCATGCGCGGCGAGCCCGCCAGCGCGCGGGCGATCGCCACGCGCTGCTGCTGTCCGCCGGAGAGCTCGGAAGGGTAGTGCCTCATGCGCGAGGCGAGCCCGACCTGCGTGAGCGCGGCCTCGATGCGCGACGCGCGATCGGATGCGGAGAGCCCGCGATAGCGCAGCGGCACGTCGACGTTGTCGAAGAGGTTGAGGTCGGGGATCAGGTTGAATCCCTGGAAGATGAACCCGAGCTTCTCGTTGCGAAGACGCGAGCGCTGGTTGTCGTTGAGTCCCTTCACGTCGACGCCGTCGAGCGTGAACTGGCCGTCGTCGAACGTCTCGAGCAGCCCCGCGATGTTGAGGAACGTCGTCTTGCCCGATCCGGAAGGGCCCGTGACGGTCACGAACTCGCCTTCGCGGACGTGGATCTCGAAGCCGCGCAGCGCGTGCGTCTCGATCATCTCGGTGCGGTAGACCTTGCTCAGGTTCTGCATGCGCAGCATGGGACGAGGTGCCTTTCTGTTACGGGTTGAGGGAGACTCGGTTCGCGTTCTCGAACGCGTCGGAGCCTGCGACGACGACGCGGTCGCCTTCTTTCAGTCCGTCGAGGATCTCCACGGCGGAGATGCTCGTCGCGCCCACGCGGATCGGCCGGCGCTCGGCGGCGTTGCCGTCGACCACGTAGGCGATGCGGCCGCCGCCCGACTCGACGAACGGTCCGCGTGGCAGCATGAGCACGTTGGGACGCTCCTCGATGAGCAGGCGCGCCGACACGCACTGGCTCTGGCGAAGGTTGGGCGGCTGCGTGCCCGTGAAGCGCACGCGCGCCAGCACCTGGTTGCGCACCACCTCCGGCGACAGGGCGGAGAGGCGGCCGGTCGCCTTGCCGTCGGGGGTCGTGATCTCGGCGGTCATGCCGAGGCCCAAGTCGGCGGCGTAGGTCTCGGGAATCTCGAGCTCGACCTCGAGCACGGACAGGTCGACGAGCGTCATCAGCGCGGCGTTGGCAGGCACGACGCTGCGATTGGCGACCGCCAGGCTGCCGATGAAGCCGTCCACCGGCGCGCGCACCGTGAGCTCCTCGACACGGCGCTTCGCGTACTCGAGCGTCAGGCGCTGGCGCTCGAGCGCGCTCTCGCGCGTCTTGAGCTCGAGCGCCACGTCGTCGTCCTCCAGCGCCGCGGCCTGCGCCGCGTGCCGGCTCCGTATCTCCGCCGAGCGCAGCGCGTCCTGCGCCTTCATGAAGTCGTTCTTCGCGATCACGCCCGCGACGCCCGCGCGCTCGATGCGCTCGTACGTCCGCTGCGCGCTCACGCGGTCGATCTCCGCGGTGTCGGCCTCCCGCTGCGCGAGGAGCTTCTGCTTGCGGGCGACGATCTTCTGGCGCGCGACCTCCGCCTGCGCCTGCTCGAACGTCGCCTGCTCGCGCTTCATCTGGTCCATGAGGTCGGGCGAGTCGACCTGCGCGAGGACGTCTCCCTTCTTCACGGTGTCGCCGGCGCTCACCTTGAGCGTGACGGTGCCGGCCGCGGGCGCGAACACCGTCGGGCTCACGGCGGCGACCACGCGGCCGTTCACCGAGGCGTCGCGCACGAGCGTGCCCCGCGTGACGGGGGCGATGCGCAAGCGCGACGCGTTCACCGACTGCGACGTGTCCTTCCACGACCACGCGAGCACGCCCACCGCGCCGAAAGCGGCGACCGCGACCGCGCCCCACAGCACGCCGCGCGCGAGCCTACGTCGCGGCTTGGGGCTGACGACTCGGTCCTGGCCTGAGGTATCGGGGATCATGGCCCGTGTCATTGCACGCGCCGTGCCAGGCGGCAGGGCAATTGAATCAACGACTTGCGCGTGTCCGGCGGTGTCCGCTCTGTCCGCGCCGACGTCCGCCGAACACCCGCCAGAAATGGGGTCAGACCCCATTACAGGCCTGGCACCATTTCGCCTCGAGATACCGGCGTTTTCCCTAGATGACACCGCCAGAAATGGGGTCAGACCCCATTACAGGCCTGGCACCATTTCGTCGCCGCCGGCGCCCGTAGCCGATTCCATCGAACTTTCGTTCGATAATGAATGGATGCACGCCCCCGACCGCCTGGCGTTCGTCGACGTCGAGACCACGGGCTTGAGCCCCACCGCGAATCGCATCGCGGAGATCGGCGTCGTCACCGTCGAGGAAGGCCGCGTCGAGCGCTGGACGACGTTCCTCAAGGGCGGGGGCCAGGGCGCCCGCGACGCGCCGTCGTTCGCCGAGATCGCCGTCGACCTGCGCCGCCGCCTCGACGGCCGGCTGTTCGTGGCGCACAACGCGCGCTTCGACTACGCGTTCGTGCGCGCGGAGTTCGAGCGCGCCGGGATCGCGTTCGAGGCGCCGGTGCTGTGCTCCGTCATGCTCTCGCGCAAGCTGCGCCCGCACTTCGCGCACCACGACCTCGATTCGCTCGCGTCGCATCACGGCCTGCGCGTCGAGGAGCGCCATCGCGCGCTGCCGGACGCGGATCTCGTGTGGCAGTGGTGGCAGGGGCTCGCGCGCGAGTTCGACGACGTGACGCTCGGGCGCGCCGTCGAGGCGCTGCTCGCGGGGCCGGTGCTCCCGGCGCGGCTCGACCATGCGCTCGTCGAGGCGCTGCCGTCGGCGCCGGGGGCGTACGTCATGCGCGCCGAGGACGGAAGCGCCCTCGCGATCGGCGCCGCGCTCAACCTGCGCGGCCACGCCGTCGACTACTTCCGCATCGATCGCGCGTCCTCGCGTGCACTCGAGTACGCGCATCGCGTCGCCGCCATCGGCTATCGCCGCACGCGCGGCATGCTGGGCGCGCGGCTGCACGCGGCGACGCTCATGCGCATCGCGTGGCCCCGACGCGCCGCGCCCGAAGTGTCGTGGCGACTGTCGCCGGAGGCGGTCCCCTGCGTGGACGCGATGCCCATCGACGACTGTCGCGCGCCCCGGCAACGCGAGTCCTTCGGCCTCTTCGACTCCCATCGCAAGGCGCGCAATGCGCTCGCGGCGCCTCGCGTCGCGACGCGGGCTGTGTCACGCGATGCTGGGTCTCGAGGGAGAGTGCGCCGCGTGCGACACGCGTCCTGCGGCGGCGCGCTCGATCGCAAGCGCCATCTCCTGCGCGTGTTCGAGGCGCTGCGCCCGCTGCGCGTGGACGCGTGGCCGTTCGCGGGTCCCGTCGGCGTGCGCGAGCGCGACGACCTCCACGTGATCGACGGCTGGCAGTTCCTGGGGACCGCGCGCGACGAGTCGAGGCGCGCGAGCTCGCGCAATCCGCGCCCCGGCTTCGACCGGCGCGTCTACGCGATGCAGCCGTTGCCTGCGCGCGCCGCGCGACCGCGTCGTCGACCAGCGAAGGTACGCGAGCCGCGGCGACCCGGCGCGACGCTGCTGGAGCATCTCCTCCACCTTGACCGCCGTCTCGGCGTCGGGCGCCTCCGCCCACGCGAGGTCGCCGCCGACGAGCGTGGCCAGCGTGATGCCGTCGCGGTACACGATCCGGTTCCCGGTAAGCGCGGGCACCTTGGCGCCGGGAAGCACGACACCCGTGAGATTGAGCGGGTCGGCTCCGCTGATGGCGATGAGCTCGCCCGTTGCGGGCTGGCGGCGCGCGTCGCGCAGGGCCTTCACCGCCTCGGGCAGCGCGAACTGCTCGCCGGTCACGCTCGCGACGAAGCGGCCGCCGCGGATGTCGCCTCGCGCCTCGAGCCTTCGCAGCGCGTGCAGGAGCTCGCGCCAAGGGGGCAGCCACGCGGCCTCGCGCTGCAGCAGCTTCCAGAAGATGACGCCGTACCGGCGCAGGAGCGCATGGACGATGGGCTCGATCGACGCGTCGTCGGGCTCGACGCCGGCCGCGGCACGCCGTCGAAGCGACCATCGCCCCGCGTCTTCTATGCCCAGGAGCGCGCGGCGATGTCCTCGACGGCCGCCGAACGGCCGCCGCTTCTCCGAGGGCGTCAGGAGCGCGCGCAAGCCGCCGAAGCTGTCGGAGGTGACGAGCCCCGACGCGACGAGCTCGCCGAGCGCTTCCTCGACCTCCGTGCGCAGCATGCGCGTGCCGTCGACGATCTCGTCGAAGAACGAGGCGCCGCTGGCGGCCAAGAACGCCTCGATGCGCCGCGCGCGCGGCCCCGTCTCCACCGGCGCGCCCGGCGGTCGCGCGAGCCGATTCCACGCGGCCGCCGCGCGCCGCGGAAGGAGCGCGATGGGGGACGTGCGAATGGGGCCTCCGCTGCCGCTGCCGCCCGGCGGCGTGAGCCGCGTCCACACCGCGCGACCGGACAGGCACAGGTCGTCGAGCCACGTGAATTCGTAGTCCTCGAGCCTTGCCGGGAGGATTTCCGACTCCCACGCCGCCGCGGGCGCCTCGAAGCCCTGGAGCTGCGTGATCACCGCGTCGAGCGCGTCGGGGCCTTCGCGACGCTCCGTCGGCACGAGGTGCTGCCAGCGCAGGAGGAAGCGCATGAAGTCCCGCGTCTCCACGGGCTCGATCTCCTCGCGCAGGCGCTTGACGGTGTAGCGATGGATGCGCGCGAGGAGGCCGCGATCGCACCATTCCTGCTCGATAGCGCCCGGCGTGAATCGCCCGCTCATCGCGATGCCCCTGGCGGCCAGTGTGGCGAGCGCGGCGGCCGCTTCGCCTTCCTCGATCGCGATCGTCGTCGCGAGATGCGCGACGGTCACGGGGCCGGAACCTTCGAGGCGCGAGCGTAGGACGTCGACGATGGCCTCGTCACGCGAGACGGCCAGCGCGTACTCCGCCGGCGCCTCGATGCGCGGCTGCATCGTGGCCTCGGGATGCACTGCCTGCGCGTGCGAGAGGCGCTCCGCGGCGACGAGCCAGCGCGCGCCGCGAGGGAGCAGGAGCCACGTCGCGCGCTTGTCCCGCACGAGGTGGTCGGCGAGCGCATTCGAGCCCGCGCCGCGCGCGACCTCCGCCTGCGACATGAACGCGAGGCCGACGAGCGCGTCGTGCATCACCGTCCGCGCTCGCGGCCACGGCCACGCTTCCTCGCGGACGCGGTCGATGGCCGCGACGTCGAGGCGGCCTAAGTCGGCAGCGGGGTCGAGCCAGCGCCGCGCCATCACGGCCTGCGTGCGGCGCTCCTCGATGGGGCGCGTCGTCGAGATACGCGTACGGGCGCGCAGTGAGGATCTCGAGCGCGAGCGGCGCAGGGGCAGGTCGCGCGCGATCACCTCGATGCGCCCGGACTCGATGCCGCGCAGCACCTCGACGAGGCCGTCGATGTCCATCGCCTCATGCAGGCAATCGGCGATCGCCTGCTCCACGAGCGGGTGGTCGGGCACCTCGCGGTCGCCCTCGAGGTTCTCGGCGCACGCGACCTGGTCGGGGAACACGGACGCCATGAGGTCGTCGGCGCGCATGCGGAGCAGGGGTGCGGCCACCTTGCGCCCGCCGGAGAACCTCGGCAGCGCGAGCGAGATGCTCGCGATCCATCGCCAGCGCGCCGCGAACATCGGCGCCGGCAGCATGGCCTGCACCAGCACGTCGCGCACGGAGTTCGAGTGAAGGTAGCGCGCGACCGACGCGAGCTCGAAGCTATGGCTCGTCGAGAGCGACAGCACGATCGCGTCCTCGGTGGCCGCGGCCTGGAGCTCGAAGTTGAACTTGAGGCAGAAGCGCTTGCGCAGCGCGAGCCCCCACGCGCGATTCACGCGGCTGCCGAACGGCGAGTGGATGACGAGCTGCATGCCGCCGCTCTCGTCGAAGAATCGCTCGAGCACGAGCGTCGTGCGGCTCGGCATGGCACCGAGCACCGCGCGCGCCGAGTCGAGGTACTCGGTGACCTGGGCCGACGCCGCGTCGCCCACGCCGGCCTGCGCGAGCGTCGCCGCGTCGAGCGCCTCGCGCAGGCGCGAAACCGCCACGGACAGCTCGTCCGTGCGGCCGGGCGCCTCGCCGAGCCAGAAGGGTATCGTCGGCGCCTGGCCTTGCGCGTCCTCCACCCGCACCCGCCCCGCCTCGACGCGCTTGATGCGATACGACGTGTTGCCGAGCTGGAAGACGTCCCCCCCGAGGCTCTCGACAGCGAAGTCCTCGTTGACGGTGCCTACCTTCACGCCCGCGGGCTCCAGCACCACGTCGTAGTCCGCGTTGTCGGGAATGGCGCCGCCCGAGGTGAGGGCGGTCAGTCGCGCTCCCTTGCGGCCGCGGAGAAGGCCATTGACGGCGTCTCGATGGACGTACGTCGCACGGCGGCCGCGATTGGTATCGTAGCCGTCCGACACGGTGCGCACGATCGCCTTGAACGTCTCGCGCGCCAGGTCGCGGTAGGGGTACGCGCGGCGGACGAGGTCGTACAGATCGTCCTCGCGCCACTCCGCGGCGGCGACCTCCGCCACCACCTGCTGCGCGAGCACGTCGAGCGGCGGGTGGGGGATGCGCAGGCGGTCGAGCTCGCCGCGGCGCACCGCGTCGAGCAGCGCGGCGCATTCGACGAGATCGTCGCGCGAGAGCGGGAAGAGCCGCGCCTTGGGCACGCCGCCCACCTGGTGGCTCGCGCGGCCCGCGCGCTGCAGGAACGTCGCGATCGATCGCGGCGAGCCCAACTGGCACACGAGGTCGACGTCGCCGATGTCGATGCCGAGCTCGAGCGACGCGGTGGCCGCGAGCACCTTGAGCTCGCCGCGCTTCAGCCGCTGCTCGGCCTTGTGGCGGTGCTCCTTCGACATGCTGCCGTGATGCGACATCACGTGACCGGGGCCCAGGATCTCGGTCAGGTGGCGCGCGACGCGCTCGGCCATGCGTCGCGTATTGACGAACACGAGCGTGGTGCGATGCGACGCCGCGAGGTCGGCGATGCGCGCGTAGACCTCGTCCCAGACCTCGTGCGACATCACGGCCGACAGCGGAGACGCCGGCACCTCGATGCCGAGGTCGCGGGCTCGCACGTGGCCCGTGTCGACGACGTCGCATTCGGCGCCCGCGCCTACCAGGAATCGCGCGATGTCCTCGATGGGCTTCTGCGTGGCGGACAGCCCGATGCGCACGGGCGGCGCGGAGGCGAGGGCCGCGAGGCGCTCGAGCGAGAGGGCGAGGTGGCTGCCGCGCTTGTTGCCCGCGAGGGCGTGGATCTCGTCGACGATCACCGTGCGCGTGGTCGCGAGCATCGAGCGTCCCGACGCCGACCCCAGCAGCACGTAGAGCGATTCGGGCGTCGTGACGAGAATGTGCGGCGGTCGGCGACGCATGCCGGCGCGCGCAGTCTGCGGCGTGTCGCCGGTGCGCACGAGCGTGCGGATCTCGACGTCGGGGAGGCCCGCGCCGGCGAGCGCCTCGCGTATGCCGGCGATCGGCGCGGCGAGATTGCGCTCGACGTCGTTGGACAACGCCTTGAGCGGAGAGACGTAGACCACCTGCGTCTCGTCGGGCAGCGGTCCCGCCATGCCCTGCCGGACGAGGTCGTCGATGGCGGCCAGGAACGCCGCGAGCGTCTTGCCCGAACCGGTGGGAGCGGCGACGAGGACATTGCGGCCGGCCTTGATACGCGGCCAGGCGTCGACCTGCGGCGCGGTCGGGCGCTCGAAGTGTGCGTCGAACCAGCGGGCGACGGCGGGGTGGAAGAGATCCGGATCCTGCATGACGTCGATTATCCCTCGTGAGCGGGGCGGGCGCGTCTGCCGCGATGCCGGCGGCGTTGTCCCGCGCCCGGGCTTCGGGTCGCGCCGATGGGGCAGTCGACTCGGACCCTAGTTGTCTCGCCTCGGCCCATCCATGCTCGCCGAGCCCGGCTTCGGGTACTGGACGAGGCGGGCGGCCTCGCGCTCGTGGGCGTCGCGGCGCGAGAGCGCGCGGGCCTGGGCGGCGGTCACGAGCGCGTAGTGGCGCCGCGCGGCGAGGCGATCGTGCAGCGCCCAGCATGATTCGCTCGTCACCCACGTCGCGGGGTCGACGCGACGAAGGTCGAAGGGCCGCGTATAGCCGCGCAGCGTCTTGTGCCCGCGCCGGTCGAAGAACTCGTGGAAGTACGACATCGCGAGCTCGCGCAAATTCCGGTACACGGGCTCGCGATAGCGAAGCCACGCGCCGTTGCTCTTGGACAGCGCGCCCCAGTGGCCGCGGCGGCGGAAGAGCGCCAGCACGTGGGGGTTGTCGTGCGGCGCGCAGTTGAGGTGCATCAAGAGCGGCGCCTCGCCGTGGACCCACAGCGCGCACGCCGCCACCAGCGCGCCTTCCATGCAGTGCGCGACGCGGTGATGCAGCACGCCGCGAACGGATCGCAGCGTCTCGCCGTTGCGCTCGTGGTTGGCGGGGATCGCGTTGAGGTACGCCTGCACCCGCTCAGGCGACGACAGCTGCCGGAGCGTCGCGAACTCGCGCGCGGAAAGACCGAGGGCCTCCCGCGTCGCCATCGCTATGCTAGTGTCCCGTCCCGCGAATACGCTCGCAAGCTCGCGGTGAGATCCGGCGCCGGGCGTGGTTGCGCGGCCTTCCCGTACCACGCGGCGCGATATCGGCCTCGCGCCCGGCCGGGCAACGGGGTCCACTCGTGCCCGCTGCTTCGGTG
>JBGAIS010000308.1:0-2331 GCA_044225355.1 Casimicrobiaceae bacterium
GTCCCCGCGACCGTGGCGGGCGCGGGCGCCGCGAGCGGTCTATTGCAGTAGACGCAGCGATCGCTCCCGGGCGGATTGGCCTGCAGGCAGTCGGGGTAGGGACAGACGACGGCACCGGCCGCGGCCTGCGCAACGGACGACGACGACGCGATGGCGTTCGCTTCTACCGCCGGCGCAGCGGCCTCGCCCGCGGGCGGCGGCGCGAGGAGCGAGAAGTCGATCCCCGCGAGCGACGCGCCGCACGCGCATCGCGCGCGCTCGGGAGGATTGGCCGTGTCGCAGACGGGGCAGATGCGAACGTAAGCCGGCCGCGGCGGCGTCGCCTCCCCGATCACCTTCGCCACGAGACCGCGGTGAGCTCGAGGCCGCGGCTCGCGCAGAGCGCCTCGACCGCCGCCATGTCGCCGCGCCCGGGGATACCGATCATCCACACGCGCCCGCCCTCGACCGCCGCCTGCATGCGCTTGTCGCTCGACGCGGGGGCGTCGACGTACGACGCGTACCGCACGCGGCCGCGCGCCGTGAGCGGCACGAGCGGCTGGTTGCGCGAGCCGCGCCACACGTTGCCCTGCGGCAGCGTATCGACGTACGGCTCGGGGACGATCGCGTCGAGGAGCGCGAGGATCTTAGCGTGCTCCTTCTGGAGCGTTCGCAGCGGGTACCCGCTGTAGCAGAGGACGTCGAAGTCGAGGTGCTTCTCGCGCCGCCACGCGGCGAGGCCCGCGAGCATCGCGAGAAGTCCCGCAGGCTGGTCGAACGGCTCGCCGCCGCTGATGGTGACGCCGTCGGGTGCGCCCTCGGACACCTTGCGGCACCACGCGAGGAGATCGGGCACGGCGATGCGCTTCTTCGGATCCTTCGCCCACGTATCCTGCGACACGCATCCCGGGCAGTGGATGGAGCACCCCTGCAGCCACACGCCGATGCGCCGCCCCGGCCCCAGCACCGTCACGGGCCAGTGCGCCTTGTTGAGCTCGACCGTGGGCGCCTTCGACACCGCTATTCGAGCTCCAGCGTCATGACGCGGTTCTCATCCTCGGCGAGCGACGTCACCGTGACGTGCGTGCGTCCCGCGAGCGGCAGGCGGAACATCGCCCGCGCAAGCGGGTTGACGAACATCGACTCGAGCTGGTTGCCGATGCCTCGGCCGCCGTTGGACAGGTCGCGCGTGCACAGCTCGCGCAGCCTGTCGCGCACCGCAGGCTCGAGCACGAGCTCGACCTTGTGCTCGTCGCGCACGCGATTGGCGACGTTGCGAAGCATGCCCTCGAAGATCAGTACGCCGATCGCGGGCGTGATGAACCCGAACACGATGATGTTGTCGCCGATGCGGTTGAGGATCTCGGGCCGCGACAGGCGAAACTTGAAGTAATCCTGGATGGCCGTTCGCACGCGGCTCTCGACGACCTCGTGCGGATCGTCCGGCGAAACGCTCTGCACGCGGCGCCCGTGCTCGTCCTCGACGAAGATGCCGAGGTTGCTCGTGAACACGAGGATCGCTTCCGAGAAATAGGCGGTCTCGCCACGGCCGTCGGTGAGGCGGCCGTCCTCGAGGATCTGCAGGAACTTGTCGAGGATGCGCGGATGCGCCTTCTCGACTTCGTCGAACAGCACGACGGAGAACGGCTTCTCGCGCACGGCGTTGGTGAGCTCGCCTCCCGCGTCGTAACCGATGTAGCCGGGCGGCGCGCCCAGTAGGCGCGCTCCGGTGTGCTCCTCGGCGAACTCGCTCATGTCGAAGCGGATGTACGCGCGCTCGTCGCCGAAGATGAGCTGCGTGAGCGTCTTCGCGAGCTCCGTCTTCCCCACGCCCGTGGGGCCCGCGAAGAAGAGCACGCCGCGCGGCCGGTTGCCGGACGATCGTGCCTGCGCGCCCGTGAGGCCCATCACCGAGCGCATGAGGATGTCGATGGCCTTGGTCACGGCCGCCCGCTGGCCCTTCACGCGCTCCTCGATGAAGGGAAGCGCGTCGGCGATGCGCGCGCGGAGGTAATCCTTCTTCCAGGGGTTCTCGGTGACGCCCACCTTGAAGCACTGCACGGCGTCGTCGACGTCGCGGAATCCGAGACCCAGGCGATCGGCGAGCTGCGCGATGTCGGACATCGCGACGAGCGGCAGGCCGTCGGTCAACTGCGCGAAGTCGCGTGCGAACTTGTCGCGCGCCGCAGCGTCGGCGGCCTCGTACCCCGCGAAGAGGTTGCCAAGCGTCCGCGCCCCGGCGAGGCGCGTCTCGTAGTCGGGCAGGGTGAGGTTCAGCATCGCGACGCGCGTCGAGTCGAGCACCAGCCACGACGGCAGGTCCTGCCCGCGATTGACGAGCCACAGCACCGG
>JBGAIS010000079.1:0-18914 GCA_044225355.1 Casimicrobiaceae bacterium
GACCGCCTCGCAGGCGGCGTTCGACAGGTCGTCGACGGGCAGGATGATGACGTGGTTGCGCACGCCGACGCGGCCGTTCTCGCGGCGGTATCCCCAGAAAGTCGAAGGCATGCTCATCTTCACCACCGCTTCGTCTTGATGTTCTGCACGTGCGCGTGGGCGCCACGCGCGATGGGCTGCACGACCTTGCCGATGTCGACGCCGTACTTGATGACCGTGTCGCCCACGGCCATGTCCTTCAGCGCCACCTTGTGGCCGATGGGGATGTCCTGGACACAAGGCACGGTGATCGTGCGATCCTCGTCCAGGATCAGGCCCGTCAGCGTCGTGCCGGCCGTGACGCCCTCGACCACCACCACGGCCACCGAGTCGCCGGGGTCGTGCAATACGCAATGGATCATCTCGAACTCCTCCTCGAACAAGCCCTTCATGGTAGCGCATCAGGGAGGGCATCGCGGCAATTCGCGGTATCGTGCGCCATGCTCGCCCGCCTGGCCCGTGGTGCTCCCGTGGTCGCCGTCGCCCGCATCGTCGCTGCGTGCCTCGTCGCGGTCGCCCCGCCGGGCGCCCTGGCCGCGCCTGACGAGACGGGCATCGTCGTGCACGCGGCCAAGGAGGGCGACGCGATACGCGTGGAGGTCGACTGCCCCGTCGCGGCCCCGCGCGCGGTCGCATGGGAGGTGCTCACCGACTACGCGAACATGCCGAAGTTCATCGGCAACGTTCGCGAGAGCACCGTGCGCATGCGCATGGGCAACCGGCTGCAGGTGTTCCAGAAAGGGCAGGCGTCCCGCGGGCCGTTGTCCATCGACTTCGAGAACCTGCGCGAGATCGACCTCGAGCCGCAGGTGGAGATCCGCTCGCGGATCATCGCGGGCGACACCATGCCGGCGCGGTTCACCACGCGCATCGACGAGCGCGGCAGCATGCTGCACATCGTCCACACGGGAACGTACACGCCGTCGATGTGGGTGCCGCCCATGGTGGGGCCGGCGCTCATCGAGGCCGAGACGCGCAAGCAATACGCGGAAATCCGCGCCGAGATCGTGCGTCGAGCGGGCGGGCGCTAGCGAAGCGCCGACTCGCGCGTGCCCCCCGTTGCGGCCGCGAACGGCGCGCCGCCGGCGCAGGGGCGCCTTCGCGGGCGTTGCCTAGAACGGCAGCGAGATCTGCGCGACCGGCGCGAACGACCTCCGGTGGATCGGGCAGGGACCGTAGCGATCGAGCGCGGCCAGGTGCTCCGCGGTGCCGTAGCCCTTGTTCTGCGCGAAGCCGTAGTGCGGGTACACGACGTCGAGCTCGATCAGCAGCGCGTCGCGCGCCGTCTTGGCGAGGATCGATGCCGCCGAGATCGACGCGACGTCGCGGTCGCCCTTCACGATGGCGTACACGGGGCACGCGAGCGCCGGGCACTGGTTGCCGTCGACGATGCACTCGACGGGCTGCACGGACAGTGCCTCGACCGCCCGCTTCATCGCGAGGAGCGAGGCGCGCAGGATGTTGAGCGTGTCGATCTCGCCGACGTCCGCCGAGGCCACGGCCCAGGCGATGGCCTTGTCGCGCACCTCGAGCGCGAGTGCCTCGCGACGCTCGCGCGAGAGCACCTTCGAGTCCTTGAGCCCCTTGATCCGGCGCCCGGGGTCGAGGATCACCGCCGCGGCGTACACCGGCCCCGCGAGCGGCCCGCGGCCCGCCTCGTCGACGCCGGCGCTCAGCATGCGACGTCCTCGCGCGGCTGCGAGCTCGCATCGATGGCCCCGGCCTGCGCGAGCTCGCGGCCGACGGCCTCGGCCGCGATGGCCGCGGTATCGGCCTTGAGGGTCGACGCGAAGCCCGCGAACAGCGCCTCGAGGCGCCTGCGCGTGACGGTGTCGTCGAAGAGGTTGAGCGCGGCCTGCGCGATGTTGCGCGGCGTGGCTTGCGCCTGCAGGAATTCCGGAACCACGAAGCGGCCGGCGAGGACGTTGGGCAACCCCACGTAGGGCAGGAGAAGCTTGCGCCTGACGAGGTACGCGGTCAATCGGGACACGCGATAGAAGACGACGTGCGGGCAGCGCGCGAGCGCGGCCTCGAGCGTCGCCGTGCCGGACGCCACGAGCGCGACGTCGGCCGCGCGCAGCGCGTCATCCGCGTGACCGTAGAGCAGCGTGACGGGCAGGTGGGCGTGGCCGCTCTTGTGCATCGCGGCCTCGAACGCGTCGCGCGTCGCGCGCGTGACGAACGGCACGAGGAAGTGCGCGTCGCTGCGCGCCTCGTGCAGCCACGCCGCGGTCTCGATCACGAGGCTCGCGTGCATCTCGATCTCGGACAGGCGGCTTCCCGGCAGCAACGCGAACACCGGGGCCGACGCGCGAATCTTGAGGAGGTCGCGCGTCTCGCGCCGGGTGGTGTGCGTCGCGGCCTCCTGGGCCATCGGATGGCCCACGTACGTGACGGGGATGCCCGCCTGCTCGTAGAGCGGCGGCTCGAACGGGAACAGCACGAGCATCCGGTCGACGCTCTTGCCGATGCTCTGCAAGCGCTCGCGCCGCCACGCCCACACCGACGGCCCGACGAAATGCATCGTGCGCACGCCAGCGCGCTTCAGCTTGCGCTCGAGGCCCAGGTTGAAATCCGGCGCGTCCACGCCGATGAACACCGGCACGCGCGCCTCGAGGAGCCGGCGGCGAAGCTCGCGGCGAATGCGAAGGAGCTCCGGCAGGTGCGCGACGACCTCCGCGAATCCGCGCACCGCGAGCTTCTCCATCGGGAACCACGCCTCGCATCCGGCCGCCTCCATGCGCGGTCCCACGATGCCCGCGAAGCGCACGTTGGGCCAGCGCGCCCTCACTCCCTGGATCAGCGTCGCCGCGAGCGCGTCTCCGGAGGCTTCTCCGGCCACGATGCCCACGGTCACGTGGGCTGCCGCGCTTGCGGGCGCTCCCCTCGCCTCGCCGCTCATTCGATCGCGCTATCTCACGATGCCGCGGCTTTGCACCGCCAGGAAGTGCGCGAGCGGTGCCAGCGCGCTCGCCTGCGCGGCGTCGGCGGCGATGCGCGCCCGCGCGTCGTCGAGAGACAGGCCCTCGCGGTAGAGCACCTTGTACGCGCGGCGTATCGACAGGATGTCCTCCGCCGTGAAGCCGCGCCGGCGAAGGCCCTCGTTGTTGGTGCCGTGCGGCTTCGCAGGATAGCCCTGCACCGTGACGTACGGCGGCACGTCCTGCAGCACGACGGAGAAGGCCGCGAGCATCGCGTGCTCGCCGACGCGGCAGAACTGGTGCACGCCCGCGAATGCGCCGAGCACCGCCCAGTCGTCGATGCGCACGTGCCCCGCGATCTGCGCGTTGTTCGAGAACGTGGTGCGGTTGCCCACCACGCAGTCGTGCGCGACGTGCGTGTACGCGAGGAACAGGTTGCCGTTGCCGATCTCGGTATCCCCGCGATCCTGCGTCGTGCCGCCGTGCACGGTCGCGTACTCGCGAAACGTGTTGTCGTCGCCGATGGTCGTGGTGGTGCGTTCGCCGCCGTACTTGCGGTCCTGCGCGATCTCGCCGATCGACGCGAACTGGAAGACGCGATTGCGCTTGCCGAGCGTCGTCCGCGCGCCGATCACGACGTGCGGTCCCAGCACGGTGCCCTCGCCCACGACCGTATCCGCGCCCACGATCGAGTACGGCCCGATCACGACGTCGCGCTCGATCCTCGCGGACGGGTCGACGATGGCCGTGGGGTGGATCCCGCTCACGGCTCGCCCGCCAGCACGATGCCGGCCTCCGTCGCGAGCTCGCCGTCGATGCTCGCGCGCACCTCGAAACGTCCCTCCGGGTGCATCGCCGCCTCGAGCACGAGGCGATCGCCGGGCGTCACCTGCCGCTTGAAGCGCACGCCGTCGAGCGACGCGATGGCCGAACGCGGCGGCCCGCCGGATTCCGCGGCGAGGTACATCGAGAGCTGCACGAGCGCCTCCAGGACGAGCACGCCGGGCATCACGGGATAGCCCGGGAAGTGGCCCTGGAAGTACGGCTCGTTGACGGTCACGCACTTGAGCGCGCGCGCCGACTTGCCCGGGACGCACTCCTCGATGCGATCGACGAGCAAGCCCGGATAGCGGCCCGGCAGCGTCGAGAGCAACTGTTCGAAATCGTCGAGCGTCACGTCGCGTCTCCTTCGTCGGGGGCCTCGATGCGCAGCGCGCGCTCGAGGGCCGTCACGCGCGCCTTGAGCGCGCGCAGCCTGCGAATCTCCACCGCGACGTGGCGCCATTCGTCGTGCGTCATGACGGGGAACGAGCCGTTGTAGAAGCCCGGTGCTCGCAGCTTCGCGACGACCGTGGTGCCCCCGGCCAGCACCGAGCGATCCGGGATGTGCAGATGGCCGCCGATGTTCACCGCCCCGCCGATGCGCACGTGGCGGCCGACCACCGTGCTGCCGGCAATGCCCGTGCAGCCCGCGATGGCGGTGTGCGCCCCGATGCGGCAGTTATGGCCGATCTGGATCTGGTTGTCGAGCTTGACGTCGTCCTCGATCACGGTGTCGTCGATCGTGCCGCGGTCGATCGTCGTGTTGGCGCCGATCTCGCAGTCGTCGCCGATCACCACGCGCCCCACCTGCGGGATCTTGATCCACTGCCCCTGGTCCTCGGCCATGCCGAAGCCGTCCGCGCCCAGGACCGCGCCGCTGTGGACGATGGTGCGCGCGCCCACGACGCATCGCGGATAGAGCGTGGCGCGCGCGTGCAGGCGCACGTCCTCGCCGACGACGCAGTCGCTGCCGATCACGACGTGGGGGCCGACGACCGTGCGCGCGCCGATGCGCGCGCCTTCTTCGATCACCGCGCAGGGCCCGACGTGAGCCGTCGCGTCCACGGTCGCGCGCGGATGCACGTGCGCGGACGGGTCGATGCCCGCCGCGGCCGGCGCCACCGGGTGGAGGATCTGCGCGGCGCGCGCGTAGGCCGCGTACGGGTTGTCGTGCAAGAGCTTGGGCAGCGTCGTCGCCGGGGCATCGGCGGCGCGCAGGATCACGGCGCCCGCCCGCGCCTGCGCGAGGAGAGAGCGAAGCTTCGGGTTCGAGAAGAAGGTGACGGCTCCTGGGCCCGCGCTCTCGAGCGTGCCCACGCGGTCGATCGTGACGCGCGCGTCGCCTTCGAGTGTCGCGCCGAGGCGCCGCGCGAGGTCCGCGAGGGTGATCGCGGCGCCGGGCATGGACTGGGAGCCCGTCATGCGCGCCGCTATTTGTCCGCGAGCGCCTTGATGACCTTGTCGGTGATGTCGACGCGCTGGCTCGCGAACACCACGGGGTCCTGGATGATGAGGTCGTACTTCTCGGCCTCGGCGATCTGCATGATCACCTTGTTGGCGCGCTCCTGCACGCTCGAGAGCTCCTCGTTGCGCCGGATGTTGAGGTCCTCGCGCATCTCGCGGTCCATGCGCTGGAGGTCGCGCATCTGGTTCGCGAGGTCGCGCTCCTTGTTGCGGCGCTCGGACTCGCCCATCGTGGCGCCGTCGCGATCGAGCTGCGACTGGAGGTCGCGCACCTGCTTGCTGAGCTTCTGCTTCTCGGCATCGCGCGCGGAGAATTCCTTCTCGAGCTTCTGCTGCGCGCGCTTGGCCGGGGCAGCCTCGCGGAACAGGCGCTCCGTGTTGACGAAGCCGATCTTGTAGTCGGCACCGTACGCCACGCCCGCGGCCAGGAGCAGCGGGAGGGCGATCAAGGACAGGATGTGCCTCAAGGATGGTCTCTTCTAGAAGACGGTGCCGACCTGGAACTGGAATTTCTGGATCTTGTCGGCCGGAATGTCGTTGAGCGGGATCGCGTAGCTGAACTTGAGCGGGCCGATCGGCGAGTTCCACGCGAGGCCCACGCCCGCCGAATAGCGGAAGTTCTCGAACTCGGGCTGGAAGCCGTTCACGTAGATTTGGCCCAGGTCGAAGAAGCCGGAGATGCGCACCGAGCGATCGCCCTTCAGGATCGGGTAGAAGAGCTCGGCGTTGCCGACGATCTTTCGCTTGCCTCCGAGGGTGTTGCCGTAGATGTCGCGCGGGCCGAGCGAGCCCGCTTCGTAGCCGCGCACCGAGCCGACGCCGCCGGCGTAGAAGGCCTTGAAGAACGGCAGCGGCTTGCCGCCGTAGCCGTCGCCGTAGCCCAGGTCCGCGCGCAGCATGAGCACGAAGTCGCCGTACACCGGCCAGAACGACTGGTTCACGTACTGAAGCTTGTAGTACGACAAGTCGCCGAACGGCAGGCCCACCTCGACCAGCGCGGACTGAAGGCGCCCGAACGAAGGATAGAGGATGTCGTTGCGGGTGTCACGCGACCAGCCGCTCGACAGGATGTAGCTGTTGGTGACGTAGCCGAAGTCCTGGACGAACTGGTAATACACCGGCGGGCTGTTGCTGAAGAGCTCGAGCTGCGTGTGCTCGATGCGGAAGCCGATGTTGATGGTGTCGATTTCCGACACCGGCACCCCGATGCCGTACGATCCGCCGAGCGTCGACGACGAATACTGCGCCACCGACAAGCCGGTCGGGTCGATGTTCTTGTTGTACAGCTCGAGCGTGCGCGAGATGCCGTCGACCGTCCAGTAGGGCTCGGTGTACGTGAGCGAGATCGTTCGGTTGATGGAGCTCGTGTTGAGCGCCAGCGCGAGGGCATTGCCCGAGCCGAAGATGTTCTGCTGCGAGACCGAGGCGTTGAAGACGAGGCCCTCCGAACTCGAGTAGCCCACGCCCGCCAGGAGGTTGCCGGTGTTCTTCTCGGCGACGCTCAGCTCGATGTCGACCTGGTCGTTGGTGCCCGGCACGGGCGGCGTCTCCAGGTTGACGCTGCCTTCCTCGAAGTAGCCCAGGCGGCGCACGCGGACCTTGGACCGCTCGATGCGCGTGCCGTCGTACCACGCGCTCTCGAGCTGGCGCATCTCGCGGCGGATGACCTCGTCGCGTGTCTTCGGATTGCCGCTGATGTTGATCTTGCGCACGTACACGCGGCGCCCGGCGTCGACGAAGAACGTGAACGCGACCGTGTTCTTGGTCTTGTCGATGTCGGGGACGGCGTTGACGTTGGCGAACGCGTAGCCGTCGGCGCCCATGCGCTCGCTCAGCGCCTTGACCGACGCCTGCATCTTCGAGCGCGAGAACGTCTCGCCCGGCTTGACCTGGATGAGCGCGCGGAGCTCGGGCTCCGCCACCGCGAGCTCGCCCGCGATGTTGATCGCGGAGACCGTGTACGGGACGCCCTCGGTGATGTTGATGGTGAGGTAGACCTCGTCCTTGTCGGGCGAGATCGACACCTGCGTCGACTCGATGTTGAACTCGAGGTAGCCGCGATTCTGGTAGAAGCTCCGCAGCACCTCGAGGTCCGCGCCGAGCTTCTGCTTGCTGTACTGGTCGTCCTTCGTGTACCACGACAGCCAGTTGGGCGTGGAGAGCTGCATCTCGCGCTTGAGCTGCGCCTCGGTGAACGCCTTGGCGCCGACGATGTTGATGCGCGCGATGCTCGCGGTATCGCCCTCGACGATGGTGAAGTTGAGCGCGACGCGGTTGCGCTCCTGCGGCGTGACCGTGGTCTGGACCGTCGCCGCGTACTTGCCGCGCGTGATGTACTGGCGCTTCAGCTCCTGCTCGGCTCGATCGAGCGCGGAGCGGTCGAAGATGCGGGCGTCGGCGATGCCGATCTCCTTCAGCGCCTTCTTGATCGTCTCGGTATCGAACTCCTTGTTGCCGACGAACGTGAGGGAGCTGATGGTGGGACGCTCCTGCACCGTCACGACCAGGATGTCGCCCTGGGCCTCGATGCGCACGTCGCGGAAGAAGCCCGTGGCGTAGAGCGCCTTCACCGCCTGCGCGACCTTCTCGTCGTCGACACGCTCGCCGACCTTGATCGGAAGGTAGGAGAAGATGGTGCCGGCCTCGGTGCGCTGCACGCCCTCGACGCGGATGTCGCGGACGGTGAACGGATCGAACGCCCAGGCCGTCACGGCGTGCGCGGCTGCGAGCAGGGCCGTCACCAGCGCGGGGACGAGGCGCCGGGAGAACGGTCGGTGGGGCATGGTGGGCTCGAGCCTCGGCGATTGCGGCCGGCGGCCGTCAGAACAGGCGGGAAACGTCATTGAACAGAGCCAGGGCCATCAGGACTGCCAGCATGGCCATGCCGATGCGCTGGCCGACCTCGAATGCGCGGTCGGACACGGGGCTGCCCTTGAAAATTTCCGCGAAATAATACAGCAAATGCCCCCCGTCCAGTAGCGGGACGGGCAACAGGTTGAGCACGCCCAGGCTGATGCTGATGAGCGCGAGATAGCCCACGAACACGAGCAGGCCCGCCTGCGCGGACTGGCCCGCGAAGTCGGCGAGCGTGAGGGGTCCGCTGATGTTCTTGATCGACGCCTCGCCGACGAAGATGCGGCCGAGCATCTTGAGCGTGAAGACCGACAGCTCCCAGGTCTTGCGCGCGCCCTGCGCGAGCGCGTCGAGCGGCCCGTAGCGAACGGTGATCGAGAGCTTGTCCGCGACCGCGGGATCCACCTTGAGCCGGAGGCCCGCGATGCCCACGGTGCGGCCCGCCTGCTCCTGCGCCTCGGGAGTCACGGAGACGTCGCGCGTCGCTCCGCCGCGCTCTACGGTGAACACGAGCGGCACCCCGGGCTTCGCGTTGGTCGCGACCGCGACGTCGGACGGCGAGCGCACGGTCTTGCCGTCGATGGCCACGATGCGATCGTCGTCGCGCAGCCCGGCGCGCTCGCCCGGCTTGCCCGCGACTGCTTCCGCAATGAGCGGCGCGCCCAGGTCGGTGCGAAGGCCGAGCGTGGCGAGCGCGTTGCCCTCCCATTCCGACGGCGTGAGCTGCGCGATGTCGAGCTTGCGCGCTACCGGGGGATCGCCGGCCCGCGGCCCCGCCTGCTCGACCATCAGCGTCACGGCCTCCTGCCCCTGCGCCTTGGTCAGGCGCCAGCGGAGGTCCTGCCAGCTCTTCACGGGCTCGCCGTCGACGGCGACGACGAGGTCGCCCGCGTGAATGCCCGCGCTCGCCGCGGCGGTGCCCGGCGTGGGCTCCGCGAGAAGCGCGCGCTGGCCGGGGATGCCCGCCATGTACGTGCCCGCGAACAGCAGCACGGCGAGGAGCAGGTTCGCGACCGGCCCCGCCGCGACGATGGCGATGCGCTTCCAGACGCTCTGGCGATTGAAGGCCCGCGACAGGTCCGCCGGCGGGACGTCGCCTTCGCGCTCGTCGGCCATCTTCACGTAGCCGCCGAGGGGAATGGCGGACAGAGCCCACTCGGTGCGGTCGGGCCCGAACCGGCGCGAGGCCACCACGCGGCCGAATCCCACGGAGAAGCGGAGCACCTTGACGCCGCACAACCGCGCGACGATGTAGTGTCCAAGCTCGTGGAACACGACGAGGATCCCGAGCGTCACGAGGAACCCCAGGATCTTGTAGCCGTAGTCGATCATGCCGTTACTCTACCCTGAACGGCTCGGGACGATAGCCAAGCCGACGCGAACGCGCGCGCCTGCGCGTCGGCGGCCATGGCGTCGTCGAGCGTGGCGAGCGGCGCGCATGGCGCGCTCGACAGCGCGGCGTCGCACGCCGACGCGATGTCCGTGAAGCGGATGCGCGCGTCGAGGAACGCCGCGACGGCCACCTCGTTGGCCGCGTTGAGCATGACCGGCGCCGTCCCGCCGGCGCGCAGCGCGTCGTAGGCGAGCCGCAGGCACGGGAAGCGCGCGTCGTCGGGCCGGTCGAACGAGAGCGCGGCGAGCTTTGCGAGGTCGAGCGGCGGCACCGGGGTTGCGATGCGCTCGGGGAACGCGAGCGCCTGCGCGATGGGCGTGCGCATGTCGGGGTGGCCGAGCTGCGCGAGTACGGAGCCGTCGACGTACTCGACGAGCGAGTGGATCACGCTCTGCGGGTGGATCACCACCTCGATGGCGTCGCACGGCGCGCCGAAGAGCCAATGCGCCTCGATGACCTCGAGGCCCTTGTTCATCATGGTCGCGGAGTCGACCGAGATCTTGCGGCCCATCGACCAGTTGGGATGCGCGCAAGCCTCGTCCGCGGTGACGCCGGTAAGCTCCGCCACCGAGCGCGTGCGGAACGGCCCTCCCGATGCCGTGAGGAGGATGCGCCGCACGCCGGCCCGCGCGGGATCGCGCGCGAAGTCGCCGGGCAGGCACTGGAAGATCGCGTTGTGCTCGCTGTCGATGGGCAGCAGCGTGGCGCCGCCGGCGGCTACCGCCTGCATGAAGAGCGCCCCGCCCATGACGAGCGCTTCCTTGTTCGCGAGCAGGATGCGCTTGCCCGCGCGCGCCGCGGCGAGCGTGGGCGTGAGGCCCGCGGCGCCGACGATGGCGGCGAGCACCGTGTCGGCCTCGGGAAGCGACGCGATCTCGACCAGGCCCTCGACGCCCGCGAGCACCTCGGTGTCGACGCCGTCGGCGCGCAGGTCGCGTTGCAGCGAGGCCGCCGCGGACGCGTCGCCGAGGGCCGCATAGCGCGGCCGGAAGCGCCCGCAGAGCGCGCGCAGCTTGGCCGCGTTGCGATGCGCGGCGAGCGCCACGACGCTGAAGCGGTCGGGATGGCGCGCGACGACGTCGAGCGTCGAGTCGCCGATCGAGCCCGTCGCGCCGAGGAGCGAGAGGCGGCGCATCACAGGAGCGCCGCCTGCGCGGCGAGCGCGGCGAGCGGCATCGCCGCCAGAAGGGCATCGGTGCGGTCGAGCACGCCGCCATGCCCGGGCAGCAGCGCGCCGCTGTCCTTGACGCCCGCGTGGCGCTTCATGAGCGACTCGAGGAGATCGCCGACGACCGACACGCAGGCGAGCACGAGCGCCAGCGCGATCCACGCCGCGATCACCGGGGCGGTCACGGGCCAGCGCAATCCGGCCGAAGCTGCGAAGGGCACGAGTGCGGCGGCGTAGACGGCCACGGCCGCCCACGCGCCGTACACGCCCTCCCATGTCTTGCCGGGGCTCACCATCGGTGCGAGCTTGCGGCGGCCGAACGCGCGGCCGGAGAAATACGCGGCCGTGTCCGCGATCCATACGATCGCCATCGCCGCCAGCACGAGCCACGGCGAGCGCGCCTGCATCTGCGCGATCGCGACCCACGCGCCCAGGAGCACGATCACGCCGAGAACCGCCATCGCGGCCTTCGATTGCGTCGGCCACCGGTTGACGACCCACGCCGGCGCCAGGACGAGCCAGAACATCGACGCGACCCCGCATGCGACGTAGACGACGCCCGACGGCCATCCGCGCGCGAACCCGGCGGCAGGCCACTGCACGAGCGCCGCGCCCGCGACCGCGACGACGAGGATGAACGCGACGCGCAGCCACGCGGGCATCGCGACGAGCTTCGCCCACTCGTGCGCGGCGATGGCGATGACCACGAGCGAGCACAGCGCCCACGCCGCCGGCGGCAGCAGGAACAGCGCCGCGAGCACGGCGGGAACCAGCAGCGCCGCCGTGATGATGCGGGTCGTGAGCATCGAGGACGCGCTCGCGCGTCAGGCGCTTTGCGCCGCCTGCACCTGCTCGCTCGTGCGCCCGAAGCGCCGCTCGCGACTGCGATACGACTCGAAGGCGGCGTCCAGCGCCGCGGCGTCGAAGTCGGGCCACAGCAGGTCGGTGAAGTAGAGCTCGGCGTAGGCGAGCTGCCACAGGAGGAAGTTGCTGATGCGCTTCTCGCCGCCGGTGCGGATGAAGAGATCCGGCTCGGGCGCATAGCTCATCGCGAGATACGGCGACAGCACGTCGGGCGCGATGGGCGGGCCGTCGGCGTCGACGGGATGGTCGGCGAAATAGCGCTGCGCGGCCTGCGCGATGTCCTGCCGGCCGCCGTAGTTGGCGGCCACCGTGAGCGTGAGCTTCGAGTTGCGCGCCGTGAGCGCCTCGGCGTCGGCGATGAGCTCGCGGATGCGCACCGGGAAGCGGCCGATCTCGCCCACCGCCTTGAAGCGGATGCCGTTGTCGTGGAGCTTCGCGACCTCCTGCTCGAGCGCCCGCATGAAGAGGTCCATCAGGATGGACACCTCGTCGGCCGGCCGGCGCCAGTTCTCGCTCGAGAACGCGAAGAGCGTCAGGTACTCGACGCCGCTCGCGATGCATGCGCGCACCGTCGCGCGTACCGACTCGACGCCCTTGCGATGGCCCGCGACGCGCGGCAGCAGGCGCTGCTTCGCCCACCGGCCGTTGCCATCCATGATGATGGCCACGTGGCGCGGCACCGCGGCGGTGTCGGGGATCTCCTGCGTCGAGCTCTTGAACATCAGATGGCCATGAGGTCGACTTCCTTCGCCGCCATCAGCTTGTCGATCTCCGCGATGTAGCGATCGGTGAGCTTCTGCAGGTCCACGAGCGCGTGACGCTCGTCGTCCTCCGACACTTCCTTGTCCTTGAGGAGCTTCTTGAGGTGCTCGTTCGCGTCGCGGCGGATGTTGCGCACCGCGATGCGCGCGCCCTCGGCCTCCTTGTGCACGACCTTGGTGAGCTCCTTGCGGCGCTCCTCGGTCATGGCCGGCATGGGGATGCGGATGACGTCGCCCGACGTGGCGGGATTCACGCCGAGGTCGGACTCGCGGATGGCCTTCTCCACCACCGGGATCATCTTCTTCTCCCAGGGCTGCACGGCGATGGTCCGCGCATCGGCCAGCGTGACGCCCGCCACCTGGTTGAGCGGCATCATCGAGCCGTAGTAGTCGACGTGGATGTGGTCGAGCAGGCCCGTGTGCGCGCGGCCGGTGCGCACCTTCGACAGGTCGTGCTTAAGGGCCTCGACCGACTTGCCCATCTTCTGCTCGGCGGTCTTCTTGACGTCGTCGATCATTCGCCCTCCGGGATCAACAGTGAACGAGGGTGCCCTCTTCGCCGCCCATGACGACGCGCATCAGCGCGCCGGGCACGAAGATCGAGAACACCTTGAGGAGCATGCTCTGGTCGCGGCACAGCGCGAGCGCCGTGGCGTCCATGACCTTCAGGTTCTTGACGATCGCCTCGTCGAACGTGAGCTCGAGGTAGCGTCGCGCGGTGGCGTCCTTCATCGGGTCGGCGGTGTACACGCCGTCCACCTTCGTCGCCTTGAGCACGATGTCCACGCCCATCTCGCGGCCGCGCAACGCGGCGGCGGTGTCGGTGGTGAAGAACGGGTTGCCGGTGCCCGCCGCGAAGATCACGACCTTGCCTTCCTCGAGGTGGCGAAGCGCGCGGCCGCGGATGTAGGGCTCGGCGACCTGGTCGATGCGAAGCGCCGACTGCACGCGCGACTCGACACCCGCGCGACGCAGCGCATCCTGCAACGCGAGCGCGTTCATGAGCGTGGCGAGCATTCCCATGTAGTCGGCGGTCGCGCGGTCCATGCCCGCCGCGCCCGGCGCCACGCCGCGGAAGATGTTGCCTCCGCCGATCACGATGGCGATCTGCACGCCCGCGCGCAGGACGTCGGCGATCTCCGCGACGATGCGGTCGATGGTCTCGCGCTCGATGCCGTAGGCGTCGCCGCCCATGAGCGCCTCGCCCGAGAGCTTGAGGAGGATGCGCTTGTACGCGGGCCCGTTGGACGGCGAGGCGGACGAAGGCGCGACGGTGCCCAGCGAAGCGGTGGCGGTAGGCGAATTCATGCGATCTGCTCCTTCGAACACCGCTGGCACAAACACGATGGGACGACCGGAAACACGCAACGGAACCTCGAGGCCGACGCGCAGCCGGGCCAAGGGGACCGCCGGCTCGATGCCCCGACCGGTCCCCCGCCCCTCACCGCGCGCTTGCTACGCCTTGGCCATCGCGGCCACTTCGGCCGCGAAGTCATCCCGCTTCTTCTCGATGCCCTCGCCGACGACGAACAGCGTGAAGCCGTTCACCGTGGCGCCCTTCGCCTTCAGGAACTTCTCGACGGTCTCGTCGGGGTTCTTGACGAACGGCTGCCCCAGCACCGTGACCTCGGCCAGGTATTTGTTGATGCGGCCCTCGACCATCTTGGCGACGATGTCCGCCGGCTTGCCGCTCTCCGCGGCCTGCGCCGTGTAGATCGCGCGCTCGCGCTCGATGAGCTCGGCCGGCACCTCGTTGCGCGACACCGCGATGGGGCGGATGGCCCCGGGCGCCGCACCGGCCGCGATGTGCATCGCGACGTCCTTGCCGACCGCGGCGTCGCCGCTCACGTCGACCAGCACGCCGATCTTCACGCCGTGGACGTAGGACGCAAGCGTCCCCTTGGGCACCGTGCGCACGAAGCGGCGGATGGAGACGTTCTCGCCGATCTTCTGCACCAGCGCCACGCGACGGGCCTCGATCGTCTCGCCGGACGGCAGCTTGCTCGCGCCCAGGCCCTCGACGTCCGACGGGTCGTCGCGCGCGACCACCTGCGCCACGTCCGCGGCGAACGCCTTGAAGTCGTCGTTGCGCGCGACGAAGTCCGTCTCGCAGTTGACCTCGACCATCGCGCCCGTCTTCGCATCGGGCGCGACCCACAGGCCGATCACGCCTTCCGCGGCCACGCGGCCCGCGGCCTTGGACGCCTTCGCGCCCGACTTGATGCGAAGGAGATCCTCCGCCTTGGCCATGTCACCGCCGGCCTCGGCGAGCGCCTTCGTGCATTCCAACATTCCCAGACCCGTGCGCTGGCGCAGGTCCATCACCATGCTTGCGGAAATGTCCGCCATCTTGCGACCTCGTGTTCTTTGCGAAGGGGGCCCTGGCGGCCCCCGATGACCGATCAGGCTTGCGCTTCTTCCTGCACTTCGACGAACTCGTCGCCGGCCGATACGATCTCCTGGATCACCGTGCTCCTGCCTTCGAGCACCGCATCCGCCACGCCGCGCGCGTACAGGCGGATGGCGCGGCTCGAGTCGTCGTTGCCGGGGATCACGTACGAGATGCCGTCGGGCGAGTGATTGGTGTCGACGACGCCGATGATCGGGATGTTGAGCTTCTTCGCTTCCGTGACGGCGATCTTGTGATAGCCCACGTCGACGACGAACATCGCGTCCGGCAGCGCGTTCATGTCCTTGATGCCGCCCAGGCTCTTGACGAGCTTGTCGAGCTCGCGCTGGTGCGACAGCGCCTCGCGCTTCGTCATGCGCTCGAACGTGCCGTCGGTGGCCATCTGCTCGAGATCCTTGAGGCGCTTGATCGACGCCTTCACGGTCTTGAAGTTGGTGAGCATGCCGCCCAGCCAGCGATGATCGACGAACGGCATGCCGGCGCGCTGCGCTTCCTCGGAGACGATCTCGCGAGCCTGGCGCTTGGTGCCGACGAAGAGGATGGTGCCGCGGTTGCTCGCCAGTTGCCGGACGTACTTCATGGCATCCTGGTACATCTGCATCGTCTTCTCGAGGTTGACGATGTGGATCTTGTTGCGCTGGCCGAAGATGAAATCGGCCATCTTCGGGTTCCAGTAACGGGTCTGGTGGCCGAAGTGCACCCCGGCTTCCAGCATCTGACGCATCGTGACCGACATTGAACTGCTCCTTTGGGGTTGAGCCTCACACCCGCGGATGTGATCTTCCCGGCGCGGGAAGACACCCCAAGACCGCGGATGCGCGGAATGTCCCGGTCGTCCGGCGCAAGGGCGTTCGACGCCATGCGCGGAGCTTGATCACCCGCCGGGAGACATCCCGGGGATCGGAAGATGCGCGTCGTGGAAGGACGGCACCGGCCGAAAGCGAATCGGGCGCGATCGAGATAACTTGCTATTCTAGCACGATTTGGTGCGTTCGGGCTAGGGCCGTGCGTTTCGGCGTCCCGGCGAGCTTGTCCCGCGCCGTGGGCGCATCCATTTGATGTCCTGTCGCGCGAACACCGAAGCGAGAGCATCGGCTGGAATTTGCCGTCAGGCCAGGCGGGAGGCCGATACCGTAGCTCGTGGTACGGTGAGGCCGAGCAACGGCGCCCGGCGGCCGATTCCCCCGCGAACTTGCGGATGCCGGTGCGCGACAGGACACCACCGTTACGAAGCCCATGCCCAAGATCGTCTTCCATCCCCCCCTCGCGCCGATCGCCTTCGACGGCCCCGACGCCGCGAGCTTCCTGCACAACCAGCTCTCGACCGACGTCCTGGCCATGGGCGTGGGCGCGGCCGGGTGGACCACCTACAACTCGCCCAAGGGCCGGGTGCTCGCGAGCCCGCTCCTGTGGCGGCGGGCGCAGGACTCGTTCGTGGCCTTCGTCGCCCCCGATCTCGCCGACGCCCTGCGAAAGCGGCTGTCGATGTTCGTCCTGCGCTCCAAGGTCGCGGTCGCCGCCCCTGAGACGCCGCTCGCCGGCGTCGTCGGCGAGGGCGCGGGCCAGGCGCTCGCGGGCGTCGCGGAGGCCGTGGCGTTGCCGGACGGTCGCGAGCTCGCGCTCGCCGACCCCGGTACGCTCGCGAAGCAGCTCGGCGCGCAATTCGTCGAGGCCCCGCACTGGGAATGGCTGGGCGTGCGCGCGGGCGTGGCGCAAGTCACCCGGGACACCCAGGACCTCTTCGTGCCCCAGAGCCTCAACTTCGACCTGGTCGGCGCGGTGAATTTCAGGAAAGGCTGCTATCCCGGCCAGGAGATCGTCGCCCGCATGCAGTACCTGGGGAGGCTCAAGGAGCGCCTCTTCGCCTTCCACGTCGACGGCCCCCCGCCTGCGCCCGGCACCCGGCTGGGCGGCCTCGTCCTCGACGTGCCGGCGGGCACGGTGGTCAACGCCGCGCCCTCGCCCGACGGCGGCAGCGACCTCGTCGCCGTCGTCCCGTGGGACGCCGCGCACGCGGGCGGCCTGCGAGTCGAGGGCCGCGATCTCTCCCCGCTGCCCCTCCCCTATGCCGTGCCCGAGCCGGTCGCGCCCACGCGGGTGAAGCTGTGAGACGAGGCCGCGGGCCGGTCGCGCATTACTACGTCTGGTACCGGGTCGCCGGCGACGCCGAGCAGGCGCGCCGCGCGGTCGACGCGGTCATGCGCGACGTCGTCGCCAACGCGGGCGTCTCGGGCCGCATGCTCATCCGCCGCGACGACCCGCGCACGTGGATGGAGATCTACGAGAACGTGGGCGACGCGAAGCGCTTCGAGGAGAAGCTCGACAACGCGGTGATGCGCCACGGCTTCGCGCGCTTCGTCGAGGGCGGCAAGCGGCAGGTGGAGCCGTTCATCTCGCCGGGCTGACTCGCCGCGCCCATGTGCCTCGCCGTCCTCGCGCTCGACGCGCATCCACGCTTCAACTCCCGTGGTCCTCGCCGCCAATCGCGACGAGTACTACGCCCCGCGAGTCGCTGCCGGCCGCATGGGGCAGCGACGGCGCGTTCGCGGAGCGTGCTCGCGGGGCGCGACCTCGCGGCCGGCGGTACGTGGCTCGGCGTGCACCGCAACGGGCGCTTCGCGTTCGTGACCAACGTGCGCCAGGGCACCGCGCGCGACCCCGCCGCGCGGTCCCGCGGCGAGCTCGTCCCGCGCGTGCTCGGCGCGGCCGATATCGAGGGCGCCTTCGGGGCGATCGCGGCGGAAGGCAAGTCCTTCAACGGATTCAACCTGCTGGCCGGCGGCGCGCCTCGGGCGCGCGCTGGATGTCCAATCGCGGCGAAGCCGCTCGCGCGCTGGCGCCGGGCATCCACGGACTGTCCAACGCGGCGCTCGACACGCCCTGGCCCAAGGTGGTGCGCACGAAGGCGGCGCTCGCGCAATGGGTCGAGCGCGGCAGCGACGACGTCCTGGACCTCTTCGCCGCGCTCGCCGACCGCCGGGGCGCGCCCGACGCCGCGCTGCCCGAGACCGGCGTGCCGATCGAGTGGGAGCGCGTGCTCGCCTCTCCTTTCATCGCGACCGAGCGCTACGGCACGCGATGCTCGACGGTCGTCACCCTCGATCGCCGGCGACGCATCCGTTTCGTCGAGCGCAGCTTCGCGCCCGGCGGCGCCGTCACGGGCGAGGTGGACGAGACGTTCGACGCGGAACTCTAGGGTCGTTCAAGCGATGGTTACCGGCGCGTTGCCAGGCCGGAATCGCCCAGCGCGAAGGCGCGCAACGCATGCAAAGCCCGCCGCGAGCGAGATTGCGGTGTCCTGCGACGGCGACTTTCGGCAACGACCCTTCGGGAACGGGCCGGCCCTAGCCAGCGAGCCGTCGCTCCATCGCCTGGTGAGGAATGCCCGCCTCGAGGAACGCGTCGCCCACCGGCGCGAATCCGAAGCGCGCATAGAACGGCATCGCCTGCGTCTGCGCGTTGAGCAGCACGCGCCGGTCCCCGCGCGCTTTCGCCACCTCGACCAGTCGCAGCAGCATCGCGGCGCCCACGCCCTGCCCGCGCCAGTCGGACAGCACCGCCACGCGCCCGATGTGGCCGTCGGGCAGGAGGCGCGCACAGCCGATGGGCACGCCTTCACGCGCTTGCGCGAGCACGTGGACGCTCGTCGCGTCGTGCTCGTCCCACTCGAGCTCCTCCGGAATGTTCTGCTCGACGACGAACACCGCGAAGCGCACCGCGCGGAGCATCGCCTCCTCGCGCGCCCACTCGACGACGCGAAGCGAATAGCCGTCAGCGCGCTCGATGGTCATAGTCCGAGAGTACCAGCGTCGCGGCGCCGTCGCGCACCATGAGGTCGCAGCGGCCGCCGACGGGCAGCGTCAGCTTGTCGGGAACGTGGCCGAACGGAAGGCCCTGGAAGATCGGCGTCGCGCACGCCGCGCGCACCTGCGCGACGACCGTGCCCATGTCGTAGCCGCCGTCGTTGGCGGACAGCGAGTACTCCGTGAAGCGCCCGAGCACCACGGCGCGCTGCCGCGCGATCACGCCCGCGTGCAGGAGCTGGTAGAGCATGCGCTCGACGCGGTACGGCGTCTCGCCGACGTCCTCGAGGAAGAGTATGCCGCCGTCGACGTCGGGGAAGTACGGCGTGCCCGCGAGGTGCGTCACCATGGCGAGATTGCCGCCCCAGAGCGTTCCGCCGCACACGATGTCGGGGCCGTCGAGCTCGCAGGCCACC
>JBGAIS010000080.1:0-18565 GCA_044225355.1 Casimicrobiaceae bacterium
CAAGACGGACGACAACGGCAAGCTCGTGCCCGTCGGCGTGAAGGCCGGCGACAAGATCCTCTTCGGCAAGTACTCGGGCCAGGAATTCAAGATGGACGGCGCCGATCTTCTGCACATGCGCGAAGACGACATCATCGGCATCGTCGGCTGACGCTCACCCCATTCGCATCAAGCACCAGGAGAAACGAAACCATGGCAGCTAAAGACGTCCGCTTCGGCGAGACCGCCCGCAATCGCATGGTGAATGGCGTGAATGTCCTCGCCAACGCCGTGAAGGTCACCCTCGGCCCCAAGGGCCGCAACGTCGTCCTCGAGCGCAGCTTCGGCGCCCCCACGATCACCAAGGACGGTGTGTCGGTGGCGAAGGAAGTCGAGCTCAAGGACAAGTTCGAGAACATGGGCGCGCAGATGGTCAAGGAAGTCGCGTCCAAGACGTCCGACGTGGCCGGTGACGGCACCACGACCGCGACCGTCCTCGCGCAGGCCATCGTGACGGAAGGCATGAAGTACGTGGCCGCCGGCATGAACCCGATGGATCTCAAGCGCGGCATCGACAAGGCCGTCGTGGCCGTCGTCGAAGAGCTCAAGAAGATCAGCAAGCCCACGACCACCAGCAAGGAAATCGCGCAGGTCGGCGCCATCTCGGCGAACGCCGACGATTCCATCGGCAAGACGATCGCCGACGCGATGGACAAGGTCGGCAAGGAAGGCGTCATCACGGTCGAGGACGGCAAGAGCCTCGACAACGAGCTCGACCTCGTCGAAGGCATGCAGTTCGACCGCGGCTACATCTCGCCGTACTTCATCAACAACCCAGACAAGCAATCGGCCGCGCTGGACGACCCGTTCATCCTCCTGCACGACAAGAAGATCAGCAACATCCGCGATCTCCTGCCGCTGCTCGAGCAAGTCGCCAAGGCCGGCAAGCCGCTGCTCATCATCGCCGAGGACGTCGACGGCGAGGCGCTCGCGACCCTGGTCGTGAACAACATCCGCGGCATCCTCAAGACCACGGCCGTGAAGGCGCCTGGCTTCGGCGACCGCCGCAAGGCCATGCTCGAAGACATCGCCATCCTGACGGGCGGCACGGTCATCGCGGAAGAGCTGGGCTTGAAGCTCGAGAACGCGACGCTCAAGGACCTGGGCCGCGCCAAGCGGGTGGAAGTGGGCAAGGAAGACACGACCATCATCGACGGCAATGGTGAAAAGGCCGCCATCGAAGCGCGCGTGAAGAACATCCGCAAGCAGGTCGAGGAAGCGACGAGCGACTACGACAAGGAAAAGCTGCAGGAGCGCGTGGCCAAGCTCGCCGGCGGTGTCGCGGTGATCAAGGTCGGTGCCGCCACCGAAGTCGAGATGAAGGAAAAGAAGGCGCGTGTCGAAGACGCCCTGCACGCCACGCGTGCGGCGGTGGAAGAAGGCATCGTGCCGGGCGGCGGCGTCGCGTACATCCGCGCGCGCGGCAACCTGAAGGACCTGAAGGGCGCGAACCCCGACCAGGACGCGGGCATCAAGATCGTGCTCCGCGCGATCGAGGAGCCGCTGCGCATGATCGTGCAGAACGCCGGTGACGAGCCGTCCGTGGTCGTCAACAAGGTCGTCGAGGGCAAGGGCAACTTCGGCTTCAATGCCGCCACCGGCTCGTATGGCGACATGGTCGAGATGGGCGTGCTGGACCCGACCAAGGTGACCCGCTTCGCGCTGCAGAACGCCGCCTCGGTGGCGTCCCTCATGCTCACGACCGATGCCATGGTCGCGGAGCTGCCCAAGGACGACAAGCCCATGGGCGGACCCGGAGGCGGCATGGGCGGCATGGGCGACATGGATATGTAATTCGGCCGTCGGAGCCGGGGGCTTCGCGTCGGCAACGACGCGGGGTCCGACGCTCCCGCAGGATCGGAAAGCCCGGCCTCGTGCCGGGCTTTTTTGTCGTGGGTACGCCGGGGACGCGCCGCCGCGCCATGCGCTTTCCGCGATGCATACGCGACGCGGGGCGCCGGCACGCGTGCTGCGATGTTGCGGCGACGCGACAGGGATTGCCGGCTACAACCGGGCCGTCCGCCACCGGATTTCCGCGACGGCGGCGCTCGTCGGGGCCGGCGCGGAGTCGTCCCGGCTGCGGACCGCCTGTCCTTGCACAGGGTGGCAACGCGAGCGCCGTTGCGCCTGGGACCCGGTCGGCACCGCGCCGGCGTTGGCGTTGACTTGGGGAAATGCTTTAGACTACAAGGAATTATTGACCAATCCTGAATAACTACAACGCATACGCGGGGGCGATTGTGGCGCACAGCTCGCTCGACCCGCTCGCGAAGACGCGCCGATGACCCCGGGAGCGCCCGCCCTCTTACTGTTCTCGCTGGTGATCGCCCTCCTCGTGGTGGTGGTCATCATCGGCTTCGTCCGTCGCAACCGGGCCGCGCGCAGCGGCGCCCGCGGCGGCGCCGACTCTCCGCACACCGTCGCGCAATGGACCGAGGGCGAGACCACGCGCCTTTTGTCCTCCGCCGAGCTTCCCGGCCTCTACCTCCTGCGGCCGCGCTTCCTCACCAAGGCGGAGAGCGTGGTGTACCTCCTGCTCAAGGCCGCGTTCCCGCGCAACGAGATCTTCGCGCGTGTTCGGCTGTCGGACGTGCTGCAGGTCAAGATCGGGCCGCAGGGCATGGAGCGACTGCGCGCGTTCCGCAAGATCGCGAACCAGCACGTCGGCTTCGTCGTGTGCGACCGGGACATGACCATCATCGCGATCGTCGACTCCAAGGAGCCGGACCAGGTCATCAACCCGCGCGACCAGAAGCTCGAGGTCATCAAGCAGCGCTGCCTCCAGGCCGCGCAGGTGAAGTACATCTGCGTGTATCCCCCGCAGCTGCCGCGCTATCGCGAGCTTCGCGAGCAGATCCTGGGCCCCGCCGCCGATCTCGTCTGAGCGCGTCGGCATCCCTGCGCGTCAACCGCGGAAATGGGGTCAGACCCCATTACAGGCCTGGCACCAGTTTCACATCACGTCGGAGTCGAGGTCCCCGGAAATGGGGTCAGACCCCATTACAGGCCCGGCACCATTTTCACAGCGCTTCGGACGGCCCTGGAAATGGGGTCAGACCCCGTAACCGCGGAAATGGGGTCAGACCCCATTAAGAGGTGCCACGTCGACTCCGGCCCTACTTCCGGAGGGCGAGGGCGGTGCCGGCGACGACCAGCGCGCCGCCGGACATGAGGCTCGTGGTGATCGGTTCGCCCAGGAACACCGCGCCCCACAGCACGCCGAACAGCGGGATGAGGAACGTGACGGTGAGCGCGCGCTGCGGTCCGGCTTCCGCGATCAGCTTGAAGTAGATGAGGTACGCGAGCGCGGTCGAGGCGAGCGCGAGCGCCGCGACGTTCAGCGTCACCGTGACCGTCAGCGGCCCCGGCACCGTCGAGAACGGCAGCGCGGGCATCAGCACGACGGCCGCCGCGAGGAGGCTCGCGCCCGCCACCTGACGGCTCGGCACGCCGCCGAGCTTGCGCTTCACGTACACGCCCGCCACCGAATAGCACATCGCCGCCACGAGGCAAGCGGCCACCGCCAACGCGACGTCCCGGTCGACGGCCCCGGGATGCCAGCCCACCAGCACCACGACGCCCGCGAAGCCCACGACCATCCCGATCACCTTGCGCGGCGTCACCGGCTCGCCCAGCCAGGCCGCCGCCGCGATCGCCGCGAAGAACGGGCTCGTCGCGTTGAGGATGGCGCCCGCCGACGCGGTGAGGTGGAGCTCCGCGTAGGAGAAGAGCGAGAACGGGATCGCGGCGTTCAGCGTCCCGACCACCGCGAAGTCGCGCCACCGGGTGCGCAGGGGCGGCACGCTTCGCTGCGCGAACGCGAGCACCAGCAGGACGATCGCCGCGATCGCGATGCGCGCGTACGCGAGCGGCACGGGCCCGATCGCCGGCACCGCCACGCGCATGAACACGAACGATCCGCCCCACAGCGCCGCGAGGACGACCAGGAGCGCCAGCAAGCGCGGCGGCATGGCTTCGCGAGCGCCTAGCGTCCCGTCACGTCGATACGATCGCGAGGTCGCGGCGACTTCCGCCGCGCTGCGCCGTTGCGACGGGCGGCGTCATGGGCTCGCCGGGCAGCGAGTCGTCGGTTTTTCATCGACGCGACGGCGCACTTACCGCCTCGCCGCCGCGCGCTCGAGGTCGAGGAGCTTCTGCTTGCGCGCGAGGCCTCCGCCGTATCCCGTGAGCGCGCCGTCGCTTCCGATCACGCGATGGCACGGCACGATGATCGACAGGCGATTGTCGCCGTTCGCGCGCCCGACGGCGCGTACGGCGTGGGGCTGCCCGATGCGCCGCGCGAGCTCCGCGTACGACGTCGTGGTGCCGGGCGCGATGGCGAGAAGCTCGCCCCACACGCGCGCCTGGAAGGGCGACCCTGTCAGCACGACGGGCGTCTCGAACGCGCGCCGCTCGCCGGCAAAATATTCGCGGAGCTCGCGCTCGATCTGCGCGAGGTAGCGGTGATCGCCCGGCAGCGCGCGAGCGCGAAGCCGCTTCTGCAGCATCGCAAGCGCGCGCTCGAGGCCGCGACGGTCCACGAAGTCGAGGAGATGCAAGCCGCGGTCGTCGGCGAGCGCGAGCATCGGGCCGAGCGGCGTCTCGATCCATCGCGCGTGCAGCACACCCACGTCTCCCGCGCGCGACGGCGCGGAGCCCACGAGCTTCGCGAACGCCTCGCGGAAGCCGCTGCCCGATTCGAATCCCTGGTCCAGCTGAGAGTCCAGCACTTTCCTTCCTTTCCGGATGTCGAGGAGCGCGAGCCCCATGCGGCGCGCCCGGTGGTACGCCTGGAACGTCATGCCGCAATAGCGCTTGAACTGGCGCCGCGCGGTCGAAGGGTCGATGCCCATGCCGAGGAGCTCGGCGTCGCGGTAGCGCCGCCCGGGCTCGGCCTCGACCGCCACCAGGAGCTTCTCTACCAGGGGCGGCGGCTTGCGGCCGTGGTCGAGCGGCCGGCACTTCATGCACGGCCGGTAGCCGGCGTGCAGCGCGTCGGCCGGCGCGGCGAAGAACTCGATGTTCTCGGGCTTGGGCGGCCGGGCGCGGCAGGTAGGCCTGCAGAAAATACCGGTCGTGCGAACGCCCAGCCAGAACACGCCTTCGTAGGCGGGGTCGCGGCGGGCGAAGGCGCGATGCATCGCGCGGGGGGTGGGCAGGTGCGGCATGGATGGCATCCTATCCCGAGGGGGCGGTTCGTGCCGCCGGAATTCGGGCAGGCAATTCGATCGGGTTCCCGCCCACTGGCGGGAGGGGAAGGGGCCGCGGCAGCCGGAGGACCCGGCGCCGGGTTCGTCGCATAGTGCTTGCCCTTGGGATGCACGAGTTGTAGGCTGCGATCACGTCTGTATGGCCCGGGGTCCCGCTGGGACCCCCGATAGCAACAAAACAGGGGAATCCGTATGCGACGTCTGGCCTGCGCACTCGCGCTGCTCCTTCCGTTCGCCTTCGCCGAGGCGATCACCTTCACGGTCACGAATACCAACGACGCAGGGCCGGGCAGCCTGCGCGACGCGATCGCGCAGGCGAACCTCAACGTCGGCGCCGACAACATCGTGTTCGCACCCGGCGTCACGGGAACGATCACGCTCACGAGCGGGCAGTTCCAGATTGCCGGCGAGGTCACGATCACCGGACCGGGCGCCTCGAACCTCACCATCAACGCGGATGGCAAGAGCCGCGTGTTCTCGATCTTCGCGACCGATCCCGCGTGCCCGGCGGTCGACGGTCCGGACTATCTCGTGACCATCACGGGCCTGCGGCTCGTGAACTCGTTCCTGACGTTCGCCAACAACGGCGGCGCGATCTTCTCCGAGCACAGCCTCGCGGTCGACGGCGTGGTCTTCGACACCGGCATCGCGGCGCGCGGCGGCGGCATCGCGATGGTCACGCAGTATCCCGGGCAATCGCTGACCATCGCCAATTCGCAGTTCGTGAACAACTTCGCGAGGCCCCGCACCGGCGTGACCGGCATCTCCGCGTTCGGCGGCGCGGTCGCGGTGTTCGAGCGCTGCGGCAACACGCGCAATACGCCCGTCCCCGTGACCATCACGCGCAGCGTGTTCAGCAATAACACCACGCTGCCCAGCGACTCGTTCGGCAACGGCGGCGCGCTCGGCTTCGATGGCTTCGCGGACGTCACCATCTCGGAGACGCGCATCGTCGACAACCGCCTCGTGGTGTCCGATACGCCGCTCGCGAACACCGTGTATGCGGGCGGTGGCGTGTGGGCCCGCGCGTTGTCGTTCACGCTGTCATCGTCCGAGGTGTCGGGCAACGCCGCGTTCGATCCGAACGTGAGCGCCGACACGACGCGCGGGGGCGGCATGTGGATCGGCAACACCGCCGGCCAGACCGGCGCCGATCGCATGAAGGCGCGCATCGTCAACTCCACGATCTCGGCCAATCAATCGAACGCCGGCACCGGCGGGGCCATGATCGTCAACAGCAACATCGACGCCGAGATCTACAACTCGACCGTCGCGGGCAACCAGGCGGCGTCGGGACGCACCGGCGGAATCCTGGTCACCGCAGGCACGGGGTCCGCATTGCCGGGTTTCAAGCTCGTCTCGGCCATCGTCGCCAACAGCACGGGCTCCGATTTCGCGACGAACACCGCGACGTTCCCGACCTACGTGCTCGACGCCACGAGCTCCCTCGTCAAGGCCCTCTGCAGCACCTGCCAGATCACGGTGGGCGGCACGGGCAACCTGATCGGCATCGATCCCCTCCTGTCCGGCCTCGCGTTCAACGGCGGATCGACGCGCACCCAGGCGCTGCTCCCGGGAAGCCCGGCGCTCAACATGGGCCTCAATCCACTCAATCTCGCGACGGACCAGCGCGGCACGGGATATCCGCGCACGGTCGCCGGCGCCACCGACATGGGCGCGTACGAAGCGACGGACACGCCGCCGCCGCCCGTGAACAACCTGCCCATCCCCACGTTGTCCGAGTACGCGCTCGCGCTTCTCGCCCTGCTCCTCGCCGGCTTGGGCGCGGTCTTCGTGCGCCGCCGGGCTTGAGGTTCAGTAGTCAGTAGTCAGTAGTCAGTAGTCAGTAGTCAGTTGGCAGTTGGCAGTAAGGGCGTGCAGGGTCGATGCGGGGCGCATCGGGTCAACGCGCGGTTACTGACTCCTGACCTCTGTCAATCACCCGCCATAGCGCCTCGGCGGTAGGCGCCATCTGCGCGACCTGCCGGTACAGGCGCACCTCCAGCGCGACGCGCCACTCGTCGGACCCGGCGTCGACGAGCTGGCCGCTCGCGAGCTCGGGCGCGACGAGCGAGGCGGGAAGCCACGCGGCACCGCGCCCCGCGAGCGCCATCGTCTTCAGCAGGAACGCATTGTGCGCGGTGAAGACGATCGACACCGGGCGCTGTGGACGCCCCGCGGCCGGATCGAAGATGTCGCGCAGGCGCGATCGCAGGATGCGTCCCAGGCCGGACGCGTCGCTGTAGTCGAGCACGGCGAGCGGCGCGTCGCGCCCCAGCGGATGGAGCGGATGGCCGGCGCGATCCGCCGCGCATACCGGCACCAGCGCGTCGTCGCCCAGCGCGACCATCGGAAAGCGCCCCTCGTCGAGGCGTCCCGGGACGTCGGGACGCCCGTAGCAGAGCACGAACTGCACGCGCCGCTGGAGCATGAGCTCCTCGCACGCGCGCGAGTGATCGGCGAGCGTCTGGATGGGACCGGGTCGCAGCCGCGTCTCCAGCGCGCCCAGCCATCGCGGGAAGAAGGTGATGGACAGCGCGTGCGTGACGGCGAAGCGCAGGCTCGCGGCGGCGTCGCCCTGCGCGAGGCGGGCCTTGATGCGCGCGGCCTCGAGGCCCGACAGCACCTCGCGGGCGAGCGGCAGGAACTTGCGCCCCGCGTCGGTGAGCTCGACGGGATGCGCGCCGCGGTCCACGAGGTCGACGCCCACCCATTCCTCGAGGGAGCGGATGTGGCGGGAGAACGCGGGTTGGGCGATGGTGCGCGCCTCGGCCGCCCGCGAGAAATTGCCGCTCTCCGCGAGAGCCAGGAAGTCCTCGATCCATTCGAGGTCGAGCGGTCGGTTGTCGGGTCCCATGGCGCGAATAGTTTCATGCGATTTTAGTATTGGACCGGGGCTCCGCCGCGGGACGACCATGACCGCCATCGACCAGGGCTCGCCCGAGACGCGAGTCCCCTCCAGGAGGAACCGCCATGCCCGCCATCGCGAGCTACCGGGGAATCGTCCCCGCCATCGCCTGTCCCTTCACCGCCGATCATCGCATCGACGAGCCGGCCCTGCGCAAGCTCGCGTCGTGGCTCGCCGGCCACGCGGGGGTCGTCGCCGTGATGACCAACGGCCACACGGGCGAGGTGTTCTCGCTCACGCCCACCGAGCGTGCCACCGTGACGCGCATCGTGGCGGACGAGCTTCGCGGCAAGCTGCCGGTGATCTCGTCGATCGTGTGCGAGGGTTTCGCCGACGCCGCGGAGCACGCACGCATGGCGCGCGAAGCCGGCGCCGTGGCGCTCGACGTGATGCCACCGCACCACTGGCTGCGCTTCGGCTGCACGCCGCGACACGCCCTCGCGTACTTCGATGCCATCCACCGCGCGGCGCCGGGCCTCGACCTCGTCTGCCACGTGTATCCCGCGTGGACGCGTGCGTCGTACTCGTCGACGCTGCTCGCCGATCTCGCGCGGCTCCCGTACGTGCAGGCCTTCAAGGTCGGCCAGCGCGACATGAACAAGTACGCGCGCGACATCGAGGCGATCCGCAACGCCGACGCGAGCAAGGCCATCCTCACGTGCCACGACGAGTACCTGCTCGCCTCGATGGTGCAGGGCGTGGACGGCGCGCTGGTGGGCTTCGCGACGTTCATCCCCAAGCTCATCGCGGACCTGTGGGACGCCGTCAAGGCCGGCGACCTCAAGCGCGCGATGGCCATCCAGGCGACGATCACGCCGCTCAAGGACGCGGTGTACGGCGGCGGCGAGCCGACGGGCGAGGCCCACGCGCGCATGAAGGCCGGGATGGTGCTGGCGGGCGTGCTGGAGCAGGGCACCGTGCGGCCGCCCACCGAGGCCCCCGACGCGCGCGAGATGGAGATCCTGCGCGCCGCGGTGGCGCAGGCCGGCCTGCTCGCACGAGATCCCCGCTGACGACAACGACAATGCCGCCGGGCAACCGGACACCACGAGGAGGATTCATGAAGCGATCCACGTTCCTGCGCCTTGCGCTCGCCGCCGCGGCGGCGCTGGCCGTCACCGGCGCGTCCGCGCAGCCGTACCCCAATCATCCCGTGCGCATGATCATTCCCTTCCCGCCGGGCGGCACGCTCGACGTGCTGGGCCGCGCGCTCGCGCAGAAGCTGGGCGAGCAGATGGGGCAGTCGTTCGTCGTCGAGAATCGCCCCGGGGGCAACGGCATCATCGGGGCCGAGGCCGTCGCCAAGGCCGCGCCGGACGGCTATACCCTGCTCTTCAACGCGTCGACCTTCGTGACGGCGCCGATGACCATGAAGCAGGTGCCGTACACGATCGAGAAGGACTTCGTTCCGATCGCGCTGGTGGCCAAGGCGCCGCTGTCGGTATCCATCGCCAAGGATCTGCCGGTCACCGACGTGAAGTCGCTCATCGCCTACGCCAAGGCCAACGGCAATAAGACGACGTTCGCCGTGGGCTCGATCGGCTCGGCGGGCCACCTCGCCACCGAGCTCCTGAAACGCGCGGGCGGCGTGGAGTACACCGTGGTCCCGTACAAGGGCACCGCCCCCGCGTTCCAGGACCTGCTCGGCGGCCGCATCGACGGCTTCATCGATCCGATCCTGGGTTCGCTCGCGTATCACAAGGCGGGTCAGCTCAAGGTGATCGCGGTCACGTCCGGCGCGCGCACGCCCAACCTGCCCGACGTGCCCACGGTGGCGGAAACGCTGCCGGGCTACGAGTTCTACAGCTGGTACGGCCTGTGGGGCCCGGCAAGATTGCCCGACGACATCCGCGCGAAGCTCAATGCCGAAGTGAACAAGGCGCTCGCCTCGCCTGAACTGCGCGACAAGTTCACGCCGCAGGGCCTGCTCCTCACGCCGGGCAGCAGCGACGACTTCGTGAAGTTCCAGCGCACCGACATGACGCAGGCGCAGAAGATCATCACCGAAGGCAACATACGTGTCGAGTGAGGTCCTGGCTTCCGGTGCGCTCGACGGTCTCGTGACCGTCGTGACCGGAAGCAGCGGCGGCATCGGGCGCGTGATCGCGCTGCGCGTCATCGCGCTCGGTAGCCGCGTGCTTGGCGTGGATGTCGCTCCCGCCACCATCGAGCACGATGGTTTCGAGGCGGTGCGCCTGGATCTCGCCGATGGCGGCGCAGTCGACGCCGCGGCGCGTTCGCTGGTGGGCGCCGGTGCCTTCGTCCACGCCGCCGGCATGTTCCACGCCGCGCGGCTGGGCGAGATCGACGCCGTGGCCAGCGAGCGCATGTGGCGCGTGCACGTGGACGCCGCCGTGCGCCTGGCCAACGTGCTGGTGCCGGGCATGGCGGCCCGGGGCCGCGGTCGCGTGGTGCTCGTGGGCAGCCGCGTCGCGCAAGGCATGGCCGGGCGCAGCCAGTACGCCTCGGTCAAGGCGGCGCTCGTGGCGCTGGCCCGCAGCTGGGCCGCGGAGGTCGCGTCGCGTGGCGTGACCGTGAACGTGGTCGCGCCCGCCGCCACGGCCACGGCGATGCTCGCCGACCCCTCGCGCGCCGCGAGCGCGCCGCGCCTGCCTCCGCTCGGGCGCCTCATCGACCCCGCCGAGGTGGCGGAGCTCGTGACTTTCCTGCTGTCGCCCGCCGCCGCGGCGATCACCGGCCAGGACATTCCCATCTGCGGCGGCGCTTCGCTTGCCTCCTGACATCCTCCGATGAAGATCGTCGACATCCTCGAATCCACCCGCCCCATCCGCTCGGACATCCGCAACGCGTACATCGATTTCTCGAAGATGACGCTCTCGCTCGTGGCGGTGGTCACCGACGTGATCCGTGACGGCCGGCGCGTGGTGGGCTACGGTTTCAACTCCAACGGCCGCTACGGCCAGGGGGGCCTGATCCGCGAGCGGTTCGTGCCGCGCGTGCTGGAGGCCGATCCCGCCACGCTCATCGACGATACCGGCGAGAACCTCGACCCGCATCGCATCTGGGCGCGGCTCATGACCAACGAGAAGCCGGGCGGTCACGGCGAGCGCTCGGTGGCCGTGGGCACCATCGACATGGCCGTGTGGGACGCCGTGGCCAAGATCGCGGGCAAGCCGCTGCACGAGCATCTCGCCGCGCGCTACGGCAACGGCAATGCCGATCCGCGCGTGTTCGTCTACGCGGCCGGCGGCTACTACTACCCGGGCAAGGACCTCGAGGGGCTGCGCCGCGAGATGACGGGCTACCTCGAACGCGGTTACAGCGTGGTGAAGATGAAGATCGGCGGCGCGAGCATTGCCGAGGACTGCGCACGCATCGAGGCGGTGCTGAAGCTCCTGGGGCCGGGGCGCCAGCTCGCGGTCGATGCCAACGGGCGCTTCGATCTCGACACCGCCATCGCGTATGCGCGCGCGCTGTCGCAGTACCCGCTCTTCTGGTACGAGGAAGCGGGCGATCCGCTCGACTACGCGCTGCAGGCGGAGCTCGGTCGCGTCTACGAAGGCTCGATGGCAACGGGCGAGAACCTCTTCTCCATGCAGGACGCGCGCAACCTCATCCGCTACGGCGGCATGCGCCCCGATCGCGACTGGCTCCAGTTCGACTGTGCGCTGTCCTACGGGCTCGTGGAGTACCTGCGCACGCTCGACATGCTGCGCGAGCACGGCTGGTCGCCGCGCCGATGCATTCCGCATGGCGGTCACCAGATGTCGCTGGCCATCGCCGCCGGCCTGGGCCTGGGCGGCAACGAAAGCTATCCGGATCTCTTCCAGCCCTACGGCGGCTTTCCGGACGGCGTGCGCGTGGTGGATGGCTACGTGACCCTGCCGCCGCTGCCGGGCATCGGCTTCGAAGGCAAGGCGGATCTCATCCAACAGATGCGGGCGCTGGCGCAGTGACGCTCGCGGCGTGACATCAGGAGGCGTTGCCTGCCTCATCCGGTGTCGTGGCGCTCCGGGATCGCGCCGCATCCAGCGCGTCTGTGCAGTGGACAGGGGTCACCACTGAAGTACAACCCCTTGAGCGTGGCGTGGGCCGTTGCGATGACGCAACTCCCTCGCTCGTGCGCGCGTTCTTCTGCCTCACGAGCCCCTTCGTGCACGGCGTTTCCAGCCGTAGACTACGCACTGTTTCCTGGTATCCCGCTCCACAACGAATACAGGGAGAGTTCCATGAAGCATTTCGCCTGGCTGCTGCTCCTCGCCGCGTCTGTCGCGGGCGCCGCGACCTTCACGGTGACCAATCTCAATGACAGCGGTGCCGGTAGCTTGCGCGACGCGCTGGCGCAGGCCGATGCCGCGCCCGACGCCGACACCATCGAGTTCGCGGTCACCGGTACCATCGTGCTCACGACCTTCCCGCTGCAGGTGCAGGGCGCAGTGAACATCAAGGGGCCGGGCGCGTCGTTGCTCACGATCGACGGCAATCAGCTCAATCGGATCTTCACGATCGTTGAGACGACCAATCCAGGGTGTCCCGCGCCGAGCGGGCCGAGCGATTATCTCGTCACGATCTCGGGCATGACGATCACCGGTGGCCGCCGCAAGACCGACAATTCGGGCGGTGCCATCTTCACCCTCAAGTCGCTCACGCTCGACTCGGTCGTGATCCGCGACAACCAGGCGCCTCGGGGGGCAGGCGTGTCGTTCCTGTTGCAGCATCCCAACCAGGCGCTGACGGTGCGCAACTCCACGTTCGAACAGAACATCGCCATCCCGCTTTCCGCGCTTGCTCCCAACTCGACCGTCTTCGCCGGCGGGCTCATGATCACGGAGAACTGCTCCGGCACGCGGACGCAAGGCGTTACCGCATCGATATCCGGCAGTACGTTCGCCGCCAACCAGGCCTTTGCCGCCGATGCCTCGGGGCTCGCTGGTGCGATCTATACCAATGCCGACGTGGACATGACGATCGTGGACTCGCGCATTGTCGGCAACAGCGTCGTCCCGCCCGCCACCATCGTCAGCGGCGCGATCTACGCGGGGGGCGGTTACTACGGCCGGGCGAAGTCGCTGCGCATCGAACGGTCCGAAATCGCCGACAACAGCGCCAGCCTCGGTGGTGGCATGCGCGTGACCAACAACCTCGCCACCGACCAGACACCGGCAACGGCCATGCGCGTCACGGTCGTGAACTCGACCTTGTCGGGCAACGCCGCGCCCGTCAGTACCGGTGGAGCCATCGAGGCCTTCGGCAACGTGGCGATCGAGATCGATAACTCCACCATCAGTGCGAACAGCGCGCCATCTACGGGCACGGGCGGCATCAGGCTCAACATCGGCGCCACCAACCCCGCGGGTGCGACCACCGCCGATCCCACGATCACTCTGGCCTCGTCCATCGTTGCGGGCAGCCTCGGCGGCAGCGTGGATATCGGTGGCGCCAACCTCGCTTCCCTCCCGGTGGCGGCGGCGCAATCCATCGTGGGCGCACTCGGCTCCAACGTGACTATCAACGGAATTGGCAATCTCGTGGGCGTGTCGCCGCAACTCGGACCGCTCGCCTTCAACGGCGGGCCGACGCGCACGATGGCGGAGACGGCTGTGAGCCCGGGGCTCAAGGTGGGCAGCAATCCACTGGGGCTTGCCACCGATCAGCGTGGCGTTGGCTATCCGCGCACGTCCAACGGAGGCACGGACATCGGCGCATTTCAGTCCAGCTTGACGCCGATTCCACCCACGCCCGTCAACGACAATCCCATTCCCACGCTGTCGCAGTATGCCCTGATGCTGTTGGCGCTACTGATCGCGGGCATGGGGGTCCAGATGATTCGTCGCAGGGGCTAGTCAAGCGAGGTCCACGCGACCGAGCCGGGGCGGCGCACGCGCCGGCGCCGTCTAGGTTCGCGTCGTGCGCGGCAATGCGCGTCGCGATGTGCGGTACCGGCTACACGTCCGGACGCTGCTCGCCCAGGCCGGCCAGGATGCGCGCGTATGCGTCGCGATCGACGTTGCCGCCGCTCGCGATCACCGCGTGCCGCTTGCCGGCGCGATCGCGCATGCGCAGCACCGCCGCGAGGCCGGCCGCCCCCGCGCCTTCCACCACCTGCCGCGTATCGTCGAAGAAGGCGCGCATCGCGGACTCGATCTGGGCATCGCTCACCTCGACCACGTCGTGCGCGCCGCGGCGGATCGTCTCCAGCGCAGCGGGGACCGGAACGCGCACGGCCATGCCGTCGGCCACGGTCACGGCGGTGGCGGTCTCGATGGCGCGTCCCGCGTGGAACGATTGCGCGTAGGCATTGGCCTGCGTCGACACCACGCCGATCACCCTGGTGCGCAGCCCGAGCGCGTCGCGCGCGGCGATGATCCCGCAGATGCCCGACCCGCACCCGATCGGCGCATGGACGGTGTCGATGTCCGGCACGGCGCGGAAGAGTTCCAGCGCGTACGGCAACGCCCGCCACGAGCTCGGGCTCGAACGGCCCCACGAAGCGCAGGCCCTCACGCTCGGCCAGCGCAAAGGCGTGCAGGCGCGCGGCGTCGAAATCGGCCCCATGCACCACGAGCTTCGCGCCGAGCGCTTCCATCGCGGCATTCTTGCTGCGCGAGTTCCTTCCGGGACGACGATCAGGCAGCTCATGCCGTATCGCCGTGCCGCGTACGCGAGGCTCTGGCCGTGATTGCCGCGCGTGGCGCTGATCACGCCTCGCACGCGCGGCGAGGCGGCCGCCAGTTGCGCCATGAGATTCAGGCCGCCGCGCACCTTGAAGGCCCCGATGGGCGTGTGGTTCTCGTGCTTCACCACGACCTCGCAGCCGGCGCGCGTGGCCAGGAGCGGCCAGGCGTACTGCGGCGTGGGCGCCATCGCGGCGTAGACGTGGCGCGTGGCGGCTTCGATGTCGGCGAGCGTGGGCATGGCGATAGGCGGGTAGGTGGCTCCCCATTCTACGACCGCGCGTGTGCGATAAGGGCCTGGGTCGCGGCGAGGGCGCGTCGAGCGCGCTCGACCGCCGGCACGGTCGGTACCAGCGCGGCCTGCGGAATCTCCATGCTGATCGGCGTGTCCATCGGCACCGCGCGCACGATCCCCGCGAGGTCGAGGCCACCGTCTCCCGGTAGCAGGCGATCCGCGCGCGCCTGGCGCAGCAACTCGGCGAGCTCGGTGGGACGCTGCGCGGGGGCATCGCACATCTGGAGGTAGCGGATGAGCTCCCGAGGGGCCGCGGCGAGCTCGCCAGCCACGCCGCCGCCGCGATCGAAGTGGAGCGGGTCGATCAGCACGCCCGCATTCTGGCGCCCGGCCGCGGCCACGAGCGACACGCCCTGCACGAAGGTCTTCGCCTCCGTCCAGGGCATGGGCTCCAGGTTGGGCGCGATGCCGTAGCGCGCGGCGAGGTCGCACGTGGCCGCGAAGTTGTCCACGAAGCGCGCGGGCTCGGGATCATTGTCGGCGATGAGCGCGTTGCGCGCGCCGAGCCGCGCGGCGGTGTCGAGCACGGCCTCGAAATCCGCCACGACGGTGTCCGGCGTGAGGCGCAGGATCTCCACGTCGAGAACGCCGATGCCGGTGCCGTGCAGGCGCGCGAGGGTGTCGCGCACGAGCGGTGTGTCGCCGACCGTGTCCCAGCGCACCTCGGTGGGCGTGGCGGGGATGAGGCGCAGGCCCACGTGCGAATACCCCGCGTCGCGGGCGCACGTGACCATCGCGGGGGGCGAAAGCTCGAGGACGGTGAGCGCCGAGAGCGAGAAGATCCGGCTCACGGCGTCTTGTCCGCCGCGTCCATCTCGTCGAAGACCTGCTGTGCCTGGTGGAATGCCGCATTGGCCGCCGGCACGCCGGCGTAGATCGCGCACTGCAGCAGCACCTCCTTGATCTCGTCGCGCGTGACGCCGTTGTTGAAGGCGGCGCGCACGTGCATCCTGAACTCGTCACCCCGATTGAGCGCCACCATGAGCGCGAGCACCAGGAGGCTGCGCGTGTGCCGCGGCAGCCCGGGGCGGGTCCAGATCTCGCCCCAGGCGTAACGGGTGATGAGGTCCTGGTACTCCTCGTTGAAGCTGTTGCGATTCTTCAGCGTGCGGTCCACGTGGGCGTTGCCCAGCACGGCACGGCGCACCTTCATGCCGTCGTTGCGGCGATCGTCGTCATGCATGATGGTCAGGCGGCAAGGAAGTCGAGCACGGCACGCGTGAAAGCGGCCGGTTGCTCGACGTTGGAAATGTGCGCGGCGTCGAGCTCGACAAGGCGCGCGCCGGGAATGCGCTGCGCGAGGAACGCGCCATCCGCGACCGTGGTGGAGGCGTCGTGCTTGCCGGCGATCACGAGCGTGGGGGCGCCGATCGTGGGCAGGGCGTCGCGGAAATCCGCGTCGCGTACGGCGGCGCATTGGGCGACGTAGCCGGCGGCCGGTTGACTCAGCATCATGGCCTTCATTCGGCCCACGGCCTCGGGCTCGCGCGCGGCGAAGGCAGGCGTGAACCAGCGGCCCAGCACCGCATCGGCGATCGCCGCCACACCGCCCTTGGTGACGGCCGCGATGCGATCGTCCCAGGCCCGCGCGGTACCGATCTTGGCGGCGGTGTTGGCGAGCACGAGCCGCACGATGCGGCTGCACGCATGCAGCCCGAGCCACTGTCCGGTCGCGCCGCCGAGCGAGAGTCCGCAGAAGGCCGCACGTTCGATGCGCAGGTGATCGAGGAGCGCCACCACGTCCTGCCCCAGGAGCTCGACGGTGTAAGGCCCGGGCGTGACGCCGGACTGGCCATGACCGCGGGCGTCGTACCGGATCACGCGGTGGTGCTGCGCGAAGGCCGCCACCTGCGGCTGCCACATGGTGTGGTCCGCACCCAGCGAATTGGCGAGCACGAGCGCGGGAGCGCCCGCGGGTCCATCGACGACGTAGTGGAGCGTGGTGCCGTTGACGCGCGCCGTGGGCATGGTCAGACGTCGAAGAACACCGTCTCGTCGGGGCCCTGCAGGTGCACGTTCCACTCCAGGGCACCTGCCTTGCCGCCTACGGGACGCGCCACGAGCGTGGCACGCCGCGATTCGGGGACCGTGCCGAGCACCGCGTCCTGCGCGTTGGCGGGATCGCCCGGGAAATAGATGCGCGAGTTGAGGTGGCGCAGCATTCCGCGCATGAAGACGGTGACGTTGATGTGCGGCGCCTGCAGCGCGCCGTCGCGGCCGGCCACGCGACCCGGCTTGATCGTGGTGAAGCGGAAACGCCCGTCGGGGTCGGTGGCCACGCGGCCGAAGCCCTTGAACGCAGGCTCGAGCGGCGCGGTGCCGGTGTCGTCGGGGTGCGGGTAGCGACCGTGGCGATTGGCTTGCCAGATCTCGACCAGGGCGTCGTTCACCGGCGCGCCGTCGCCGTCGGTGACGCGGCCCTCGATCGTGATCTGCTCCCCTTCGACACCGGGGGCGACCAGGTTGTCGGTGATGAGCCAGGTGAGGCCGATGTGCAGATACGGGCCGACCGTTTGCGACGACGTGGTCTGCAGGCTCACTTCACACCTCCGGGCAGGTAGTTCTCCATCGGCGTCTCGTCGCGACCGCGCAGGACGATGTCGAAGCGGTAGCCCAGCGCCTGTTCGGGAATCGTGCTCTCCCAGTCGAAGGTGGAGATGAGGCGCTTGCGCGCGCGCTCGTCGGGGACGCTCGTGTACATCGGGTCGTAGTCGAGCAGCGGGTCGCCGGGGAAATACATCTGCGTGACGAGGCGCGTGGAGAACGAGGGACCGAACAGCGAGAAGTGGATGTGCGCGGGGCGCCACGCATTGTAGTGATTGCGCCACGGATACTCGCCGGGGCGGATCGTCACGAAGCGGTAGCAGCCGCGCTCGTCCGTCAGCGTGCGGCCGGCGCCCGTGAAATTGGGATCGGTGGGCGCGTCGTGCATGTCGCGCGGATGCGGATAGCGTCCGGCGGCGTTGGCCTGCCACACCTCGACGAGCGTGTTCGCGACAGGACGCGCGTTGCCGTCGAGCACGCGGCCGGTGACGACGATGCGCTCGCCGATGGGGTCGCCCGCGTGCTGCTTCGTGAGGTCGAAGTCGTTGGCGCGGATGCGGTCGTAGCCGAAGACCGGCCCCGTGACCTCCGACAGCGACGCCTGGATGGGCAGGAGCGGCTGCGACGGCGAGCGTTTCACCGTGGACGCATACGGCGGATACAGGAGCTCGGGCTGCGTGCCGCGGTCGTTGGGGCGATAGCCCGCGAGCGTCGTTTGCGCGAGGCTTCCCGGTCGTGACGTCATGGCGACTCTCCTTACACGCGCTCGAGCACGAGCGCGATGCCCTGCCCGACGCCGATGCACATCGTGGCGAGGCCATAGCGGCCGCCGGTGCGTCGAAGCTGGTACAGCGCCGTGGTGACGAGGCGCGCGCCGCTCGCGCCGAGCGGATGGCCGAGCGCGATGGCGCCGCCGTTGGGATTGACCTCGGGC
>JBGAIS010000081.1:0-18655 GCA_044225355.1 Casimicrobiaceae bacterium
GTAGATACGCTGGTGTTCCATGTCGACATCCTCGAAGATTCAGGCCTCTTCGTGCGAATACCGACAGTAGCCAGCATCAGCCACATCATCTTGTCGCGCCATGTTTCACGCTGCGATAGTAAGTGATGGAGAATACCGAAGTCGTTGGCCGTCGTTGACCGCTCATGGTGTAGCCGGGCCTCCGGAGATGTCGCGGACGTTGAAGGCCGTGAGGAGCGTACTTGGCGACGTTGCCGAACATCGAGTTTTGCTTCATTGCCATCACTTCTTGCCGGCTGATGGTGTCGATGCCGTCTATGGCGCGAATCAACGCTTTGAAGCCGGTCTTCGGCGCTGCTAACCCCAGCACCTGTGCTTTCTCCACTGCTTCTTGAGCCAGACTCTCCGATAGACGCAAGAAGCGATTGATGGCTGGGATGACGCTATCGAAGCTCTTGGGCCGAATCGGCGCCCAATCCAGGCTCTCAGCTACTTCTGCGAGCCACGTGTCCCGGTCGCTCTTACGGACGCGCTTTGCCAGGGCGTGTGAACCCTCGGCGAGCAGCGTTGGATATGCCTCTAGAACATCGTTCAGATGAGCGGACGTTACTGACTCACTGAAGACGCGCGCTTCGATGAGATAGTCGATAAATCGTGCGACTACCTCAGCGTAGCGTTTCTGCGTGCGAAGAACGTAGGCTGAGTTCTTTGCACAGAACGCATCAAACGCGGGAATGCGCGTGCCGTCGCTAGAGAAGAGTTCCCAGGTCTGCTGGCCGTGTCTGGTGCAGGCCGCGCGGACGACGTTCTTGAGGCCTTTACGAGCCATCCAGCTCCAATCGTGGCCACCATTGATGGCAAAATCTTACACGATTAGACGCACACTGTGCAACTGAATGATGGCTTACAGACTCACATAGCAGAAACGTGTGGTAATTCTGACACGGACTAGATGCACAACTAACCGCTTAAGATAAGAACTCACGGAAGGGTTGCCCCTTCGCCGGTTTTCAAGACCGGTGCCTTAAACCGCTCGGCCACGCCTCCATGGGACGCCCGGCGCGCTTGAACCCGGCCCGGGCGGCGGCATATTAGCAGGCGTCGAAGTAGCGATTGTTCGCAAACGGGTCGCAAGTCCCCAGGATACCGAGGGCCTTCCGGCCGGCAAGCGTCGTCAGCATCGACCCTAGTTGAAACCCTTGGCCAATCTGATAGTCTAAGCTCTTGACTGCCCCAGTTCCGGGGCTTCGTGGAGGCTTTATGGATCGCAAGTTCGAACCGGTCATGCCCGGCCGCCAGTCGCCGGCGCCGCAATACATTCCGGCTACGGCCATGGGCTCGGCCGGCGGCGCGGCGCTGCCTGTCGGCCAGGACAAGGTCCTGCGCAACACCTACTGGCTGCTGGCGCTGTCGATGCTGCCGACGATCCTCGGCGCGTTCGTGGGCATGCAGCTCAACTTCTTCGCGTTCTTCAAGGCGTCGCCCATCATGGCGCCGCTCTTGATGTTCGGCCTGATGATGGGTTCGTTGTTCCTCGTCACGGCGCTGCGCAACAGCAGCTGGGGCGTGATCGCGCTGTTCGGCTTCACGTTCATCGCGGGCCTGGCGCTCACGCCTATCCTGACGGTCGCGCTGGGGCTTCGCAACGGCGGGCAGCTCATCGGGATGGCGGGCGGCATGACGGCCGTGATCTTCTTCTCGCTCGCGGCGTTCGCCACGGTGACCAAGAAGGATTTCTCCTTCATGGGCAAGTTCCTGTTCATCGGGGTGATCCTGCTGATCGTCGCGTCGATCGCGAACCTGTTCTTCCAGGTCCCGGCGGCGTCGGTGGCGCTGTCGGCCATCGCGGTGCTGATCTTCTCGGCGTACATCCTGTACGACGTGTCGCGCATCGTGAACGGCGGCGAGACGAACTACATCATGGCCACGATGAGCCTGTTCCTCAACATCTACAACATCTTCGTGAGCCTGCTCAACATCCTGATGGCGTTCTCGGGCCAGCGCGACTGACCTCGGGCGTTCGAAGGAATCAAGACGGGGCGCTCGATGCGCCCCGTTTTCATTTCGCGCTACTCGAAGACGGCGATCGACTCAACGTGCGCGGTGTGCGGGAACATGTTGACCACGCCCGCCGCGGCGAGCGTGTAGCCGCGCTCGTGCACCAGCACCGCGGCGTCCCGCGCGAGCGTGCCGGGCGCGCAGCTCACGTACACGAGGCGCTTCAGGGCATGCGGCTCGTCCTTGGCCGGTAGCGCCTTCACGAGCTCGACCGCGCCTTCGCGAGGCGGGTCGACGAGCGCACGGTCGACGGGCCCGACGGCCTCGAGCGTGCGCGGCGTGTCGGCGAAAAGGTTGGCAGCGATGAAGCGTGCACGGTCGGCGAGCCCGTTGGCCGCGGCGTTCTCCTCCGCGCGCCGGACGAGCGCGGCGCTGCCCTCGACGCCGACGGCGAACGCGCCGAGCCGCACGATGGGGAGCGTGAAGTTGCCGAGGCCGCAGAAGAAATCCGCGACGCGCTCGCCCGGTAGCGGCGCCAGGAGGCGCATCGCGCGTCGCACCAGGACGCGGTTGATCGCGTAGTTGACCTGCGTGAACTCGGTGGGGGCGAACGGCATGCGCACGTCGAACTCGGGCAGGGTGTAGGCGAGCGGCGTCGCGCCCGCGGAGAACGGAACCACCGTCGCGGGGCCGCCCGTCTGCAGCCAGAACTCGACGCCGTGCTCGCGCTCGAACGCGCGCAGCGCCGCCTCGTCTTCGGGCGTAAGCGGCTGCAGGATCCGCAGCACGAGCGCGTGGACGAGATCGTCGCCCTGCTCGCCGATCGCGACCTCGATCTGCGGAAGGCGATCGCGAATCGACAGGCCGCCGATGAGCGTGCGCAGGCGCGGCAGCAGGTCCGAGAGCTTGCGCGGCACCACGTGGCATTCCTTCATGTCGGCCACGTAGGTGGACTTGCGCTCGTGGAAGCCGACGAGCACGCCGCCCTTCTTCGGCACGTTGCGCACCGACATGCGCGCGCGGTATCGGTAGCCCCATGCGGGGCCCTCGATGGCGGGCAGCATCAGCGCGGGCCGCACGCGCCCGATGCGCGCGAGCGCGTCCTCGAGCGCGCGCTGCTTGGCCGCGACCTGCAGCTCGGGGGCGGCGTGCTGCAGCGAGCAGCCGCCGCACACGCCGAAGTGCGGGCAGCGTGGCTCGACGCGCGCGGCGTTGGCCTCGACCACGCGATAGGTTCGCGCGAGCGAGAAGCTCGGCTTCTCCTTCACGACCTCGGCGGCGATGCGCTCGCCGGTGAGCGCGCCCTCGACGAACATCGCCTTGCCGTCGACGTGCGTGACGCCGCGGCCTTCCTGGTCCAGCGATTCGATGACCACGTCGTGCACGGGCGCCATTCTACGGTGCCGGGGTCGCGCACTGCGTGCGTCCGGTAAACTCCGCGCCATGAAGCTCCTCGCGTTCGACACGTCCACCCGCTGGCTGTCGGTCGCCTGCAGGGTCGACGGCGCGTGGCGCGAGCGCGACGAGCTCGTCGGAAGCACCCACTCGGAGCGCCTGTTGCCGCTCGTCGACGAGCTGCTGGCCGATGCGGGCATCGCGCTCGCCGATCTCGACGCCATCGCGTTCGGCGCGGGCCCCGGCTCGTTCACCGGCGTGCGTATCGCGTGCGGCGTGGCGCAGGGCCTGGGCTTCGGTGCCGACGTCCCGCTCGTCCCGGTGGCCACGCTCGAGGCGCTCGCGCAGTCGGCGCTGCGTGCGCACGGCGCGCAGCGCGTCCTTGCGTGCCTCGATGCCCGGATGCGCGAGGTGTACGTGGCCGCGTACCGCCGGGAGGGCGACGCGTGGGCGTGCGAGTCCGGTCCCGCGGTGCTCGCGCCGGCGAGCGTGGCCCCACCGCCCGGAGACTGGTTCGGTGCGGGCGACGGCTTCGCGACGTACCCGGAACTCGCGGCGCGCCTCGCGCTTCGCGGTGTCGATCCCGAGTGCAATCCCGTCGCGCGGTCCATCGCGGAGCTCGCGATGCCGCGCGTCGTCGCGGGCGACACGGTGGCCGCGGCCGATGCGCTTCCGCTGTACGTGCGCCATCGCGTGGCGCTGACCACCGCCGAACGCGACGCCGGCCAGCGACTCTGACGATGGCGTCGCTGCCGAAGCCCGCATGGCCCTCGTGGCGTCCGATGCGATCGTCGGACGTGACGTACGTCGCGGCGCTGGAAGCCCAGATTCACGCCGCGCCGTGGACCGCCGGCAACTTCCGCGACGCGCTCGCCGCGGGCTACAGCGCGATGGTGGGCGAGCGCGAGGGCCGCATCGTCGCCTTCGGCGTGATGATGATGGCGCCGGGCGAGGCGCAGCTCCTCAACCTCTCCGTGGTCCCTGACGCGCGGCGCGAGGGCCTGGGCGGCGGCCTTCTCGCGCGCTTCATCGACGCGGCGGCGAGCCACGGCGCGGCGCAGATCTTCCTCGAGGTGCGCGTGAGCAACGCCGCCGCCATCGCGCTGTACGAGCGCGAGGGCTTCGTCGCGGTGGCGCGCCGCGCGAGCTACTACCCGCCGGACCTCTCGGGACGGCGAGAGGACGCGCTCGTCATGCGCCGCGACATCGGCCAAGGGCCGGCCTGAAGATGGCGACGCGCGACGACATCCTCGCCGAGCTGGGCCTCGCGCCGCGCTGGCAGCTGCGCGTGCCCGTGGCGGCGAACGTCGCGCAGGCGCCGGGCCCCGTGATCGAGATCGAGCCGGTGAGACCCGCGTCGATCCCGCCCTCGACACCCGACCCGTCGCCGCCCGCGATGCCGGATGCCGGCGATCGCGCCGCGCGCATCGCGCGCCTCGAATGGCAAGACTTCGACGCCGACGTCGCGGCATGCACGGCGTGCGGCCTTTGCAAGTCGCGCAGGAAGACGGTGCCCGGCGTGGGCGATCGCACGGCGGACTGGCTCTTCGTGGGCGAGGCGCCGGGCTCCGAGGAGGATGCCCGCGGCGAGCCTTTCGTGGGCCAGGCCGGGAGGCTCCTCGACAACATGCTGGCGGCGCTCGGCCTCGGCCGGCATCGCGACGTGTACATCGCGAACGTGCTGAAGTGCCGCCTGCCCACCAATCGCACGCCGGAGCCGCTGGAGGTCGATGCCTGCGCTCCGTACCTCGAGCGCCAGATCGCGCCTCTTTCGCCCAAGCTCATCGTGGCGCTCGGACGAAGCGCCGCGTCGCTGCTGCTCGGGACGGATGCCACCATCGCGAGCCTGCGCGGCCGCGTGCACCGGCGAAACGGCATTCCGCTGATCGTGACGTACCATCCCGCCTATCTCCTGCGCAACCTCACCGACAAGTCGAAGGCGTGGGAAGACCTGCTGCTCGCGCGCTCCACGATGCGGTCCGTCGCATGACCGCTTGCGTCGGGGCGCTCGCCGCCGCATATTGCGCATTGCGGGCCCTTCGGGCGCGCGTTCCCCTAGCCCGGAGGACTCATGCTGAGAAAGCTCGCCGCACTCGTCGCCGCCGTCGCCGTCATGTCGCTCACTGGTTGCGGCTACAACGACCTGCAACGGCAGGACGAGCAGATCAAGGCCTCGTGGTCGGAGGTGGTCAACCAGTACCAGCGGCGCGCCGACCTCGTGCCCAACCTCGTCAACACGGTGAAGGGCTACGCCGCGCAGGAAGCCGACGTGCTGACCGCGGTCACCAACGCGCGCGCCAACGTCGGCTCCATCAAGGCCACGCCCGAGCTCGTGAACGATCCCGCCGCGTTCGCCAAGTTCCAGGCCGCGCAGTCGCAGCTCACGAGCGCGCTGTCGCGGCTTCTCGTCGTGGCGGAGAACTATCCGAACCTCAAGTCCGACGCGCTGTTCCGCGACTTGCAGTCGCAGCTCGAGGGCACCGAGAACCGCATCACCGTCGCCCGCAAGCGCTACATCGATGCCGTCCAGGAATTCAACACCACGGTCCGCTCGTTCCCGACCAACCTCACGGCGATGATCTTCAAGATGGACGTGAAGCCCAACTTCACCGTCGAGAACGAGGCCGCGATCAGCGCTCCGCCGAAGGTCGACTTCGGCAAGCAGCCGGCAGCGCCCGCGGTGCCCCCGCCTGCCGCGCCGAAGAGCTGACGCCCGCGCACCCGTGATCCGCTTCCTGGCGGCGCTCGCCGTCGCGCTCGCCTTCCCCGTCGCGCACGCGGCGTGGGAGACGGGCAGCGACGGCCTGGCGCCCATCCCGCCGCTCACCACGCGCGTCACGGACCTCACCGGGACGCTGGGTCCGGCCGAGAGCCAGGCGCTCGTCGACAAGCTGGCGGCGTGGGAGGCGAAGACGGGCAACCAGCTCGCGGTGCTGGTGGTGCCGTCGACGCTGCCCGAGCCCATCGAGGCGTATTCGATTCGCGTGGCCGACGCCTGGAAGATCGGGCGCAAGGGCCAGGACAACGGCGCGCTCCTCGTGGTCGCGAAGAACGACCGCAAGCTCCGCATCGAGGTGGGCTACGGCCTCGAGGGCTCGCTCACCGACGTCACGACCAAGCGCATCGTGTCGGACACCATCGCGCCGTACTTCCGCGACGGCAAGTTCGCGCAAGGCATCGACGCGGGCGTGGACCAGGTCATGGCCGTCGTGGACAAGGGCGAGCCGCTCGCCGCGAAGCCCGATGCCAAGCCGGCCAAATCGCGCAGCAGCGGCATCTCCCTCGAGGGCCTGCTCGTCGTCGTGTTCGTGGTCGTCCCCGTGCTGGGCTCGATCCTCGGGCGCTTCTTCGGCAAGACGGTCGGGTCGGCGGTCGGCGCGGGCATCATCGGCGTCGCGGCCTGGGTGGTGGCGGGCTCGATCATCATCGCCATCATCGCCGCCATCGTGGCGCTGCTCGTCATGCTGTTCGCGGGCGCCGCGGGCGGCCTGCGAGGCGCGGCGGAGGCGTGTGGACGCCCACCGGCGGCGGTGGCTGGGGGTGGCGGTGGAGGTGGTGGAGGCGGAGGATTCTCCGGCGGCGGCGGTGGCTTCGGCGGCGGCGGCCTCGGGAAGCTGGTGATGAGCAAGCGCTTCTGGCGGCATCTTTTCACCGATCGCGGCCATGTCGCGCGCGCGATGCCGCGCAAGGCGCTGGCGGCCGTCGAGCGGGCCATCGCCGAAGGCGAGGCGCGTCACTCGGGCCAGGTGTGCTTCGCCATCGAGGGCTCGCTGCCCATCGCGCGGGTGTGGCGCAAGGTCACGCCGCGCGATCGCGCGCTCGAGGTGTTCGGCCTCCTGCGCGTGTGGGACACCGAGCGCAACGACGGCATCCTCGTGTACGTCTTGCTCGCGGACCACGACGTCGAGATCGTCGCCGACCGCGGCATCGACGCGCGCGTGGGCGCCGCCGCGTGGCGCGAGATCTGCCGCAAGATGGAGGCGCGCTTCAGGCGCGGCGAGTTCGCGCAGGGTGCGGAGGAGGGCGTTCGCGCCATCGGCGATCTCCTCGCGATCCACTCGCCGCGCACCGGCGGCGAACGCAACGAGCTCCCGGACAAGCCCATCGTGCTCTAGCCTGGCCCGCGAGCGGCCCGGTGGCGGCGGCGTGCAAGCTTGCCGGATCGGCTCGACCCGGCGAGCGGACAGGCTTCAGTGATGCGTGCGGCCGTCGCCTTCCTCGGCGATGAGGCGCAGCGAGTCGCCCTTCGACTGGTTGTACATGTAGCGCCACAGGACGAGGAGCATGGCGGCCGACATGAACAAGCCGAACATCACGATGGCGCGGTTGACCGACGCGCCCGTGTAGCGGAGGTAGGCGTAGAGGCCCACCATGACGAGGATGCCGATGTTCTCGTTGAAGTTCTGCACGGCGATCGAGTGGCCGGCGCCCATGAGCACGTGGCCGCGATGCTGGAGGAGCGCGTTCATGGGCACCACGAAGAAGCCCGCGCAAGCGCCGATCAGGATCATGAGCACCACCGCGACAGGCAGGCTGTTGACGAAGATCATCGTGATGACGACGAGGCCCATCGCCACGCCGATCGGCAGCACGTGGACCGAGTGGCGCAGCGAGATGTAGCGCGCCGCCGCGACGGCGCCGATCGCGATGCCCACCGCGACCACGCCCTGCATGTACGACGCCTGCGACAGGTCGAAGCCCAGCGCCTTGTTCGCCCACGCGAGCACGATGAACTGGAGCGTGGCGCCCGCGCCCCAGAAGAGCGTCGTGGTCGCGAGCGAGATCTGGCCCAGCTTGTCGCGCCACAGGAGCGTCACGCAGTGCGAGAACTCTCGGATGAGGTAGAACGGGTTCTTGCTCGGGACCCGATGGTCGACGCCCGTGTCGGGAATGAACCAGTTGAACACCGCGGCAATGACGTAGATGAAGGCGATGACGCATATCGCGGCCGCGGGCGGCGTGTTGATGCCGGTGTCGATCATGGGCAGGTCGAAGCCCAGCAGCACGGTGGACACCTTCGTGCTCACGAGCGCGCCGCCCAGGAGCACGCCCAGCACGATCGACCCGACCGTCGTGCCCTCGATCCAGCCGTTGGCGGCCACGAGCTGCTTCGCCGGGAGGAGCTCGGTGAGGATGCCGTACTTGGCGGGGGAGTACGCGGCCGCACCGAAGCCGACCACGGCGTAGGCCAGGAGCGGGTGCAGCGTGAACAGCATGAGGAGGCAGCCCACCACCTTGATCGCGTTGGTGATGAGCATCACGCGACCCTTGGGCATCGAATCGGCGAAGGCGCCGACGAGCGGCGCCAGCACCACGTAAGACACGACGAAGCTCTGCTTGAGCGCCGGCGTCATCCAGTCGGGGGAATCGAGCTCCTGCAGGAGCTTGATGGCGGCGATCAGCAGTGCATTGTCTGCGAGCGACGAGAAAAACTGCGCCGCCATGATCGTGTAAAACCCGGCCTTCACATATCCTCGAAGTGGTGTGCTGCGCCGCGCGCGGTAACCTCGTGCCGCGCCTCCCGCGACGTCTCGTCGGATGACCGGCGCGCGTGGTTATAATAGGTAATAAGTGTCGTCGCGCGGCCCGGGCTTTATACCATGATTACGCGCAACGCCTAAGGACGGACGCACCGCCCCCTCCGGCCCTTCCCGGTCCCTTTCGCCCTGCGCCTCTCACGCCCGCGCATGTCACGCCCGCTGTACGCCCAGATCAACCTCGCCGCGCTGCGCGCCAACCTCGCGCGGGTCCGCGAGTGCGCCCCGGGGGCGCAGGTGCTCGCGGTGGTCAAGGCCAATGCCTACGGCCACGGCCTGGCGCGAGTCCTCCCCGCACTCGAGGATGCCGACGGCCTCGCGCTGGTCGAGCCCGAGGCCGCGTACGACCTTCGCGAGCGCCGGTATTCGCGGCGCATCCTGATGCTCGAGGGCTTCTTCGCCGAGTCCGAGCTCCCCGAGTACGCGCAGCGGCGACTCGCCACCGTGGTGCACGACGTCGAGCAGGTGCGCATGCTCGAGAAGGCCGTGCTGTCGCGGCCGCTCGAGGTGTTCGTCAAGGTGAACGTCGGCATGAACCGGCTGGGCTTCCGACCCGCGGAGGTCGCGGACGCGTGCCGGCGCCTGTCCTCGTCGCCGTCGGTGGCGGCGCTGCGGCTCATGATGCACTTCGCGCGCTCCGACGAGGACGACGGTCTCGAGGCGCCGCTCGCCGAGTTCGAATCCGCGTGCAAGGGGCTGTCGTATCCCCGCTCGCTCGCCAACTCCGCCGGCATCATCCGCTACGCCGACGTGGGCGGCGACTTCGTGCGCCCCGGCATCATGCTGTACGGTGCGACGCCCTTCCCGTACGACACGGCCGACATGCTGGGCCTCGCGCCCGTGATGACGCTCCGCTCGGCGCTCATCGCCACGCAGGACCTCGAGGTCAACGAGAGCGTTGGCTACGGCGGCGCTTATACCGCGTCGCGCCCTCATCGCATCGGCGTCATCGCGTGCGGCTACGGCGACGGCTACCCGCGGCACGCGCCCAACGGCACGCCGGTGCTCGTGTGCGGCAAGAGGGCGCACCTCGCGGGCCGGCCGTCGATGGACATGCTCACGGTCGACCTCACCGACATCCCGGAAGCGCGCGTGGGGAGCCCCGTCGTATTGTGGGGGGAGGGCCTGCCGGTGGACGACGTCGCCAACGCGGCGTCGACCGTCGGCTACGAGCTCCTGTGCGCGGTCGCGCCGCGCGTGCCGCACGTCACGAGCGACGTGCGCGGCATCGACATCGAACTGTAGAAGGGACGGGCCAATCGTGTACATCGTCGTGACCGGCGCCGCGGGATTCGTGGGCGCCAACATCGTCAAGGGCCTCAACGCGCGCGGCGAGACCGACATCATCGCCGTCGACAACCTCGCCCGCGCCGACAAGTTCCGCAATCTCGTCGATTGCGAGATCGCCGACTACGTCGACAAGGAGGAGTTCCTCGCCCGGCTCGCGGCGGGCGATTTCGACGACGACCTGTCCGCGATCGTGCACCAGGGCGCGTGCTCCGACACGATGGAGACCGACGGCGCGTACATGATGCGCAACAACTATCGCTACTCGGCCACGCTCCTCGAGCATTGCCAGAACAACGACGTGCCGTTCCTCTACGCGTCGAGCGCCTCGGTGTACGGTGGTGGCACCACGTTCGTCGAGCGACGCGAGCACGAGGCGCCGCTCAACGTGTACGGCTACTCGAAGTTCCTGTTCGACCAGTACGCGCGGCGCGTGCTGCCCGAGCGCACGGCCCCCATCGTCGGGTTCCGCTACTTCAACGTGTACGGCCCGCGCGAGCAGCACAAGGGGCGCATGGCGTCGGTCGCGTTCCACTTCTTCCATCAGTATCGCGCGCACAAGCGCGTGAAGCTGTTCGAAGGCTCGGGCGGGTATGCCGCGGGCGAGCAGCGGCGCGACTTCGTCGCGGTATCGGACGTCGTCGCCGCGAACCTCGACTTCCTGGGCAGCGGTGATCGCTCGGGCATCTTCAACCTGGGATCGGGGCGGGCCGAATCGTTCAACGACGTCGCGACGCACGTCGTCAACGCGTGCCGCAAGGCGAACGGCGAAGGCGCCATGTCGCTCGTCGAGCTCGTGCGCGCGGGGGCGATCGAGTACGTGCCGTTCCCGCCGCAGCTCGTGGGCAAGTACCAGAGCTTCACGCAGGCGGACCTCACGGCCCTCCGCGGCGCGGGCTACAAGGCAGCCACCACCGACCTCGCGGCGGGCGTCGCGGGCTACGTCGAATGGCTGATGGCGCACGACACCTCGCCTCCGTAACGTGAGCGGACGCCGTGCCCGGGAGCTTTCGATTCCGGGTGCGGCGCCCCCACTCACGCAACGGAGGTTCACATGTCGAAGTTCATCATGGCGCTTGCGATGGCGCTCGTGGCTTGCCTCGCCCTGCCGGCCGGCGCGGCAGTCAACATCAACACCGCAAGCAAGGACGAGCTCATCGCGTTGTCGGGCATCGGGCCCGCCAAGGCGCAGGCCATCCTCGACTACCGCAAGCTCAACGGCCCTTTCAAGACGGTCGACGACCTGCGAAACGTCAAAGGTATCGGCGCCAAGCGGCTCGAGAAGCTGCGCGCGGACATCACCGTCGGCCCGGCGCCGGGGCAAGCGCAGGCCAAGGTCGTGGCCATGCCCGCGAAGGGTGACGGCCGTCCGGCGTCGTCCTCCGCCAAGGGCGAGGTGCGGGTCGCGGCCGAGGCCAAGCCCGCGAAGTAGGAGTGGGTGGGGTGGCCGGCCGGCGGTCACGGTAAACCCGGGGTCGCAACGCGTTATCGGGTCGTCGTGTTTGTCCTAGAATGCGGCGGCGTCGAATCGACGCCTTGCGAATCCCGGAGACCCCATGATCAAACGCCTGCTGCTCGCGCTCGTCGCGCTCCTGTGTGCGAGCCTCGCGCTCGCCGCCGTCAACATCAACACCGCCACCAAGGAGGAGCTCGACGCGCTGCCCGGCATCGGCCCCGTCAAGGCGCAGGCGATCATCGACTATCGCAACGCGAACGGACCCTTCAAGTCAGCCGAGGACGTCATGAAGGTCAAGGGCATCAAGGAGGGCGAGTTCGGCAAGCTCAAGGGCCAGATCACCGTCAGCGGCGCGTCGTCGGCGCCCGCGAAGGCCGAGCCCGCGAAGGCCGCGGCCCCTGCACCTGCGCCCAAGTCGGCGCCCGCGTCCGCGCCCACGTCGGCGGCCCCTGCGCCGGCCCCTGCACCCGCCGCGCCCGCGCCTGCGCCCAAGGCCACGCCCGCGGCGGCACCGGCGTCTGCGCCTGCACCGGCCCCTGCACCCGCCGCGAAGTCCGAGGCGCCCAAGGGCATGGAAGCCCCGGCCAAGGCCGCAGCCCCGGAAAAGGACGCCAAGGCCAAGGCGGCGCCGGAGAAGGATGCCAAGGCCAAGGCCGCGGACGACAAGGCCGCGAAGGCCCAGGCGGAGAAGGACGCGAAGGCCAAGGCCAAGGCCGACAAGGAAGCGAAGGAGAAGGCGGACAAGGACGCCAAGGCCAACGCCAAGGAAGAGAAGGCCGCGAAGGCCAAGGCGGAGAAAGAAGAGAAGGCCGCCAAGTCCAAGGCCAAGTCCGATGACAAGGCGAAGGACAAGAGCGAGAAATCCGCCGACAAGTCGTCCAAGAGCGCGAAGGCCGCGGACAGCGACAAGGCCAAGGCGGACGCGCCGAAGAAGTAGTCGAGGTCCCGCGTCACGCGGTCGCCGGATCACCGGCGGTCGCGCGAGCGCGATCGTGGTCCCCGCGCCTCGCGGGGATCGTGCGCGGATTGCCCGGCCGTCCGCGCGGGCTCTCGCGGGCGCATTCGAGTTGCTGCAAGCGGGCGCAGGCTTCGATCGGTTTCGCACCGCCGCGCGGGTCGACCCCGCATAGGCGCTGCGGCTCGTGCGTTCGTGCCACGACCTAACCGGCAGGCGCACCCGGGGCCCGGGCGGGCGCCGGTCGCGGTTTACAATGGCCGGATCATCTCCTCGGCCGCGCGATGTACTCCACCCTCGAATCGACGATCGGCAACACGCCGCTCGTGCGCCTGCAGCGCATGCCCGGCGACACGACGAACGTCGTGCTCGCCAAGCTCGAAGGCAACAACCCCGCGGGGTCGGTGAAGGACCGGCCCGCGTACTCGATGATCTCCGAGGCCGAGAAGCGCGGCGACATCGCGCCGGGAGACACGCTCATCGAGGCCACGTCCGGGAACACCGGCATCGCGCTTGCCATGGTCGCGGCGATGAAGGGCTACCGCATGATCCTCATCATGCCGGACAACCTCTCGCAGGAGCGCAAGCAGTCGATGACCGCGTTCGGCGCCGAGCTCATCCTCGTGACCAAGGAGCAGGGCATGGAGGGCGCGCGCGACCTGGCCGAGAAGATGCGCGCGGAAGGCAAGGGGCTCGTGCTCGACCAGTTCGCGAACTCCGACAACCCGCTCGCGCACTACCGCACGACGGGTCCCGAGCTGTGGCGCGAGACGCAAGGCCGGATCACGCACTTCGTCTCGGCGATGGGGACCACCGGCACCATCATGGGCGTCTCCCGGTTCCTCAAGGAGCAGGACCCCAAGGTGACCGTGGTGGGCGCGCAGCCTGCGGAGGGAGCCTCGATTCCCGGCATCCGCAAATGGCCCGAGGCGTACCTGCCGAAGATCTACGACGGCAAGCGCATCGACCGCATCGAGCCCGTCGGCCAGCACGAGGCGGAGGAGACGATGCGCCGCCTCGCGCGCGAGGAAGGCATCTTCGGCGGCGTGTCGTCGGGCGGGGCCTGCGCCGTGGCCCTTCGCATCAGCCGCGAGGTGCGCGACGCGACGATCGTGTTCATCGTGTGCGATCGCGGCGATCGCTACCTGTCGACGGGCGTCTTCGGCCCATGACGCCGATCCTCGCCTTCGACATCGAGTGCGTTCCCGATCTCGAAGGCGTCCGCAAGATCCACGACCTGCCGGCCGACTTGGATCACGCGGCCGTCGCCGAGTGGTTCGCGCAGCGACGCCGCGCGGCGTCGGGCAACGACTTCGCGCCGCATTACCTGCAGCGCGTCGTCGCCATCTCCTGCGCGCTGCGAAACGACACCGGCTTTCGCGTCTGGTCGATCGGCGAGGCGGACGACGGCGAGGCGGAGCTCATCCGGCGCTTCTTCGACGGCATCGACAAGCTCACGCCGCAGCTCGTGTCGTGGAACGGCGGCGGCTTCGACCTGCCCGTACTCCAGCATCGCGCGCTCATCCACGGCGTGTGCGCGTCGACTTACTGGGACTGGGGCGACGAGGATCGCGAGTTCAAGTTCAACAACTACCTCGGGCGCTTCCATACGCGCCACATCGATCTCATGGACGTACTGTCCGCCTATCAATTGCGCTCGAGCGCGCCCCTCGACGCCATGGCGCGCCTCTGCGGCTTCCCGGGCAAGCTCGGGATGAGCGGCGGCGAGGTCGCCGCGGCGGTGGCGCGCGGCGAGCTCGCGGACGTACGCAACTATTGCGAGACCGACGTCGTCAACACGCTGCTGCTGTACCAGCGATTCCGGATGATGCGCGGCGAGCTGTCGGCGGGCGATTACGCGGCCGAGGTCTCGCTCGTTCGCGAGCGGATCGAGGCGTCCGACGCGCCGCACTGGAAGGCGTTCATCGCGGCGTGGGACGCGGCGTAGGCCGCAACGGCGCCTGGCCGCACGAAGGCCGGTCGACGGGGGCAGCGCGACGGCGCATCGCAATTCCGCCGCCTTCGCAGGATCGAGCCGCTCGATTCGCGTGCGCGTGCGTCGAGCCCTTCGTATTGCCGTCGTCCCCGGCGCTCAGTTCGCGTGCTTGTGCGTTGAGCCCTTCGTGTTCTCGTAGTGCTCGCGCAGGAGATCGCGGCCGAAGTCACCCGTGTAGTCCCGCCACACCGTGTGCACGTGGTTGCCGTTGTTCTGCGACGAGTCGTACTCGATCAGGAACAGCGGACCCTGCACGCGATAGTAATGAGGCTTGCCCCGCTCCGTGGCGCCGGCCCATCCGAAGCGGACCTTCTCGATGCCGCCTTCGCGCACGCGCGTCATGCGGGCCTCCGCGAGGCCCGGCTCGAACGTTCGCGCGTAGACCTCGATGAGCTTCACGAGCTGCGCGCGCTGGGTATCGGTCATCTCCGCCGCGGCGAGGCCGACCGGCGCGAGCGGGTCCACGCGCCCGGCGTTGCTCGTCACGATCTCGCCGAACGTGCGCGAGTCGAACACCGCCGTGCGCCGTTGCGCGTCGGTGAGCGCGGCCAGGAGGGCGCGCGCTTCGTCCTCCTCGGCGGCGAGCACACGCCGCCCTGCCTTGGGGCCGTTCGGGACGCGCGCGGGATTGGCGCCGAAGAAGCTCGGCGTGTCGACCGCCATGTGATCGCCCGCGAGCGTGAAGTTGAGCGACAGGTGGTGACCTTCGAAGCGCCATCCCCAGGGCGCCGTCTTGCTCGGCGTGCCGTAGAGCGTGAGGTGGTAGCGCTCGGGATCGCGCATCAGCGCGCCGAAGGTCTCCATCTCGCGCAGCACGAGCTCGAGCTCGACGATGTTGACCACCTTGTCGTATCCGGGCGCCGACAGCGCCGTCTTGAGGAGCGCGTGCACGGCCTCGCGCGCCTTCGGGTCGAGGTCCTTCAGCGAGACTCCGTTGCGGCTTCGCGGCGTGTAGTGCCAGTCGAGTCGGTCGGGGTCGTCGAAGGGCTTTGCGACCTGCTCGCGCGCGGTGGGAGGCAACGTGGCCAGCACGCGCTCGGCCGCGACGCGCATGCGTGCGGCGGCCGCCGACGATGCGTGCGGGCCCTCGTGCGCGAACGAGAGCGTGGCGAGCGCGAGCAGCAAGAATGCCGCGAGAAGTCGCATCGCGGCATCCTAGCGCAAATGCGGGGCTTGCCGGCGCGAAGGGTCGAGGCCTTGCTGCGGGAGCGACGGGGCTTGGGCCGTCAGGCGACCTCCCGGCCCAAGCCGCGAGGTGGGCTGACGGTGCGCCGTGTACCGCGGGCCTTGCCTGCGCGCTTCCGGACTTCAAGGACGCGCGGCCGGCCGGGCGGAGACCGGCCCGAGACCCTGCAAGGCGACGTCAGGCCGCGCCGAACGGCACCGGCGCGAAGCGCCCGCCGAGCGCGTCGCGGGAATCGGCGCCCCAGAACGTGTCGATCGCGGTGGCGTAGATACGCCGGAAGTCGAGCGCAAACGCAGGGTTGCCGTCGCCACCGAGCGCCGCGAGATTGGGCTGTTCGCCGTACAGGCCGCCGATCACGCGGCCGCCGAGCGCGAAGTGCACGTTGGCGGTCCCGTGATCGGTACCGTTGTTCTGGTTTTCCTTCGGCCGGCGGCCGAACTCGGCGTACGTGAGCACGAGCGTGTCATCCCACTTGCCGAGCTCGATCATCGCCGACTTGAGCGCCACGAGGCCGCTCGCGAGATCGCCCAGGAGCCGCGCCTGCGTGCCGGGCTGGTTCGCGTGCGTGTCGAACCCGGACAGCGTGAGGCGCACGACCGCCACGCCGGTGGGATTGGCCAGGATCTGGCACGCGGTGCGCACGGTGTTGCCGAAGCCATTGCCGGGGAACTCGGTCGCGAATGTCTTGCGGCCCGACAGGTGCGCGGCGGCTTGCACGACGTCGCCTTCGACTTTCATGATGTGCGCGAGCGCGCTGTTGCGCTGCGCGGCGCCGGGCTGCGCGAGCTTCGCGCGTCGCAAGAACTGGTCGGTGTCGGTGAGCGCGATCGCGCGCGTGCCGCCGCCTGCGAAGGCGGGTGGAGGAACGTGTGCACCGCCGTCGGCGGCAGAGACGCCGGCACGGGACTCGTCCGCGAGCGCGCGTGAGCCATCCGCGCTGGAGCACGACGTCGCTCTTGTCGCGGTGTCTATGTACGCATCGATCGAGCGGAAGTGCAGGAAGGAGTTCGGCATGGGATATACACGCCCTGCTTTACGGTACCGCCACAGCGGCGCGGGCGGCGCGGGCGAGGATGCAGGCCACGCGGTCCGACGAACACCTGGGTCGCGCGCGATGGCGATCTTCAGGCGCAGCGCGTGGTGGTCGCGTCGGCGTGCAGGACGAGCGTGAGCCGTCGTTGCGCCCTTGAAGCTCGACCGGCACGAGCACCTTGCGGTAATCGGCGTGCGCCGCCGAGGCGAAGGCAGGCAGGCTCGCGAGCCCCAGCGTGGAAGACCCCGCGGCGAGCACCGGCGCGGAGGCCAGGGTGCGCAGGAAATGGCGTCGGTTCATCGACGGCTCCTCGGCTACTTCAACTGGTAAACCGGATCGAGCAGCAGCGCCCGCACGAACGCCTGCGGCTCGATGTCGGGAGACGGCGGATCCGCGAGCGCCGGGTCGAGCGGCAGCAGCAGGACGCGCGCCGATTGCATCTTGTCGACGGGCGTGGCGCCGGGCTGGCGCGAGAGCCAGCGCGCGGCGTTGAAGCCGACGTTGCGCATCGCCCGGTCCATCGCCTGGTTGAAGCGCCTGGCGCGCGCGCGATCGTCGTCGGCCGCGAGGCCCTCCGCCGCCGCTACCGCGGCGCGCGGGACGCGCATCTCGACCAGCGCGCCGTCGCCCGCCGTTTCTCGCATGTCGCGCATGTCGCGCATTTGCACGGCGTCGGCCGCGGGCATCGAGGGGCGCGCGTCGTCGTTGCGCGCGAGGCGATCGAGGAATTGCTTGCGTGCGAGCAGCGTGTTGCTGTTGATCCAGACCTCGCCGCCGGGCCAGCCCTTCACGTTCGGCGGCGCGAAAAGGTTCTGTCCCATTCCGGCGGACGCGACCGCGAAGGGCAGCGCCGCCCCCGGCTCGACGTCGAGCTGGCGAAGCGATCCCACCACGAGCTCGACGGGACTCTTCACGAGCGTGCCGCGATTGTCCGCGGCCCAAAACGCGTCGGAGAGGAAGAGCGCGCGCAGCGCCGCCCTGATGTCGTAGTCGCGGCCGCGGAAGATCTGCGCGATGCGCTCGACCTCGCGCGCGTCGGGCTCGGGCGAGACGAACTCGCGCCAGAGCTTCGCGGTGATGAAGCGCGAGGTCTCGGGCTTCGCGAGGATGATGTCGAGCACGGCGTCGCCGTCGAAGTTGCCGCTGCGGCCGAGCACGACCTTCGCGCCGGTGTCGTGGATTGCCGGCCGGAAGAGATAGGTGCCGGTCTCGCGGTCGATGCTCCATCCCGTGAACGCGCGAGCCGCTTCCTTGATGTCCTGCTCCGAGTAGTGGCCTTCGCCGAGCGTGAAGAGCTCCATCACCTCGCGGGCGAAGTTCTCGTTGGGCTGCGCCTTGCGGCTCTGCGCGCCGTCGAGGTAGACGAGCATCGCCGGCTCCTTCGAGGCCGCGTGCAGCAGCGTTGCGAAGTTGCCGAGCGCGTTGGCGCGGAAGGTCGCGTTCTGCGCGTACATGAGGCGCGCGAATCGCACTTTCTGCTGGCTGGACACGAAGTGGTCGTGCCAGAAGAGCGTCATGCGTTCGGTGAGCGGCGACGGCGTGACGAGCATCTCCTGGACCCACCAGGCGCGAAGCTCGAGGCCGTCGCGGACCTGGCGTTGCTGGAATGCGCGGCGCTCCTCGGGCGTCGCGGTGCCGGCGTTCGGGTAGCGCAGCGGCGTGGTCTCGCGAGTGAACGCGGGCGGCGACGTCTGCGCGGTGCTTCGCGACTCGCGCAGGATGCGCTCGACGGCTTCCGTGCGCGTCAGGGAGGCGTAGTCGCGAACCTGCGCGTCGGTCGGCGCGAATCCCGTGCGCAGGAGGAGGTGACGCGCATCCTCGTAGCCCATCGGC
>JBGAIS010000082.1:0-17470 GCA_044225355.1 Casimicrobiaceae bacterium
GAGGAGCGCGCGGCCGCCCACCACGTGGCCCCCGCCCGCGGTGATCATCCCCCTCCACGGCACCGCGACGCCGTTGATCCACCACGGCCCGCTCGGAATCGTGGCGCCCATGGTCAGCAGGTTTTCGCCGGGCTTGTGCTTGCCCGCCACCACGTCCGTCCGCAGCGATTGCGCGACGCGCACCGCGCCGTCGACGTTCAGGAGGCCGGTGCCTTGCTGGACGATCGACAGGTTGGGAAGCGGCTGGGCGGTGTATTGCAGGATCGCCTTGATGAGCGGGGGCGTGAGGCCCGGGTTGGCCTGGAGCATGACCGCGACCGTGCCCGCGACGGCCGGCGCCGCGATGGACGTGCCCGAGAGGAGCATCTCGCGGCCGTTGCTCGTCGCCTTGTAGCCCGTGACCTCGAGCGAGGCGTTCTCGCCGACCAGGACGTTGCCGGGCGTGCCCAGGCCGGCGAGGGCGCCGACGATCTTGTTGCCGGGCGCCACGAGGTCGGGCTTCAGGAGATTGTCGTGGCGGCGCACGCCGTCGGCGTCGAGCCACCAGCTCCGCGTGGGACCGCGCGAGCTGAAGCGGTTGAGGGTCTCGTCGCCGCGCGAGAGCGTGTCGTGGTGATGCGCCGAGCCGACCGTGATGACCGTGGGCTCGTTGGCCGGCGCGCCGATGGCGCCCAGGACTTCCTTGCCGTCCGCGGTCACGCCGTAGTTGCCGGCGGCGACGACCACGGTGATGCCCATGGCCGAGGCGGCGCGCGCCGCGCGGCACAGCGGGTCGGTCAGGAACGAGCCGACCGTGGGCGTGGCGAGGCTCAGGTTGAGGACCTTGATGTTGTAGGTCTTGCGGTTGGCGATCGCCCAGTCGATGCCCGCGAGGACGTCGCTCAGCTGCCCGATGCCGTTGGCGTCGAGCACGCGGACGTCGAGCAGCGTGGCGCCGGGAGCGATGCCCGCGGCGTCGGGGGCGCCGGCGATGGCCTGGCCCGCCGCGACCGACGCGACGTGCGTGCCGTGCCCGTAGACGTCCGGGTTGGCGACGCTCGACCCGTCGATGGCCCGCTGGAACGCCTTGTACGACGCGCTGCCGGGCGCGTAGCCCACCGACAGGTCGCGCGGCTTGGTCCAGTCCATGGCCGAGGCGGCTTGCGACGAGCTGATGCGCGTGAGGTCCACCGCGGCGGCGACGCGCCCGCTGGCCTTGCAGTCCTTGCCGTTCAGGCGGCCGCCGAACGCGGCCTGGCAGGTATCGATGCCGGAGTCGAGCACTGCGATGCCGATGCCGGCGCCGTCGAGGCCCGTCGGGTTGGAGGCGCGAACCCCGGCCGTTCCGGTGATCTGCTGGAGGAAGCTCGCCGTCCGGAACGCGACGCGGTTGGGAACGACGTACGAGACGTCGGAGCGCGACGAGATCTTGTCCACCGCGCCGGCCGGCAGCACCGCGAGGATCGCGGGCGTGGACTGGTAGGCGTAGAAGACCGAGCCGCCGGCCGCGAGCACCGCGGCGCGCAGGGCGGCCATGGACGGGTCGGTGGCCGACGAGCTGATGACCACCTGGACGTACGTGCCCGCGGAGGTGCTGGCGGTCCACTTGGCGCTGGCGCCGGCGGCCAGGGACGACTTGAGGTCCGCCGCGACCTTGCCGGGATCGGCGTGCGCCGCGTTGACCCCCGCCCCGAAGAGCGCGATGGCGAACAGCCCGATGGGCAGGAGGATCCGGCTCAGGAGGTCGAGCCAGCCGTTGTCTTGTCTTGAATGCTTGTCGATGTGCCCGTGGGCCACGATCTTCTCCCCTGTACGACCGTACAGTGATGAATGCTACAGAGTGGGCATGTCCCGCACAAGGTGTTTTCGTGCGAATTATTCATGACAATCTGTCGCAGGGAGCCCGTTGTGTACGGAATGTGACAGGACAGGCAAAAAAGGGGATGGAACCGCCCTTTCGCGGGGCCGGCGCGGCTTTTCCGGACCTCCGGCTCGCCGACCGCCGCGGGCCATGCCCGGGAACGGGAAAATTCACGTTCCGCAAAGCCCCAGGGACGTTGTGAGAATCGCCGCCCCGTCGTTACACTAGCCACCGCCTGTGCGTCTTTTCGGGGGAGTCGCACGTTGCGCCACCAGTCGCTCCTGGCCTACGCCAACTACCGCTTCGCCAAGATCGCGGTGGGAGTGATCGTGCTGTGCATTGCCGCCTATGCCTGGGACCGGCCGCCGGGCGGCCCCAACGGCGGCACGTGGCTCGGCTACACCCTGGGCACCGTCGGCGCGCTCCTCATCCTCTGGCTCCTGTGGTTCGGCATCCGCAAGCGGCGCTACGGCCGCGGCGCGGCCACGCTCCTCGCCTGGCTCTCGGCGCACGTCTACCTGGGCGCCACGCTCATCGTCATCGCGACGCTGCACGCGGCCTTCCAGGTGGGGTGGAACGTGCACACGCTCGCGTACGTGCTGATGCTCGTCGTCGTCCTCTCGGGCTTCTACGGCGTCTACGAGTACATGCACGTCCCGCGCAGGCTCACCGACAACATGGGCGACGAGACGCGCAGCTCGCTTCTCCTTCTCATCGCCGACCTCGACAAGCAGGCGCGCGAGCTCGCGCTCGGCCTGCCCGATGGCGTGAACCGGCTCGTGCTTGCGGCCGCGCAAGGGACGCGCATCGGAGGCTCGTGGGCGCGCCAGCTCTCGGGCACGGACCGGCACTGCCCCACGGCCGCGGCGGTGGACAAGCTCCAGGCGCTCGGCAAGACGCTTCGCGGCGAGGAGGCTCGCGCGAACCAGCAGCTCTACACGGTGCTCCTTCGAAAGCAGGAGCTCCTGGGCCGCGTTCGTCGCGACGTCGCGTACAAGGCGCGGCTCGACCTCTGGCTCTACATCCACGTGCCGACGTCGCTCGCGCTGCTCGCCGCGCTGACGGCGCACGTCTTCAGCGTCTTCTACTACTGGTAGCGCGATGAGGATCAGGCTCACTCGCGTGACGCGCAGCCGCAAGGGCCATCCCATCCGCGCGCAGAGCACGGTCGAGTCCGAGGCGCCCACCATCGGGCGCGGCGCGCAGTGCGCGATCCATCTCTCGGACCCGCGCGTCGCGTTCGAGCACGCGTCGGTGTTCGTGAGCGAGGGCGCGCGGCACGTCACGGGCGTCGGCGGCGCGATGCTGATGGTCGACGGCCACGCCGCCGGCGACATCGTGCTGGCGCCCGGATCGCGGTTCGAGGTCGGCCCTTACGAGTTCACCGTCGAGGAGCCTTCCGAAGGTTACGACCTCGCGCTCGCCGCGGAGCTCGTGCGGCCGCTGCCCGACACGCTTTCGGAGATCGTCGCGAACTCGCGCTTCACGCTCGCGGGCGGCGGCGTCTCGAAGCGCGCGCTCGCATGGACCGGCCTCGCGGTAACGCTGCTGCTCTTCCTCGTGGTGCCGATCGTCAACCCGCCGCTTCCCGCGTGGACGTCGGCGATGCACGATGCGGGTGATCGCAAGGACGACCGCGCGAAGACCGCGCAGCGCTCGAAGGCGATCGAGAAGAGCCGGGCGATGGATCGCGGCGTGTCGGCCGACGTGGTGTGGAATCCCGGCACGCTCGCGGGCGTGCACCAGAAGGACTCGTACAACTGCAAGGCCTGCCACGAGACCCCGTTCGTGCGCGTGCGCGACAACGCGTGCCTCGCGTGCCACGAGAACATGCCGGGCCACGTGCACGACCCGAAGCTGCAGGCCGCGCTCTTCGGCGGCACGCGCTGCGCGGAGTGCCACCAGGAGCACAAGGGCGGCGAGGCGCCCATCCGCGCCGACGCCGCGCTGTGCGCCGCGTGCCACGTCGACATCAGGCGCTCGTACGCGCAGACGAAGCTCGACGACGTATCGGACTTCGCCGCCGGGCATCCGGAGTTCAAGCTTACGCTGTGGCGCGGGCCCGAGCCCGGCGACGTGGTGCGCGTGCGCCAGTCGGACAAATCGCAGCTCTTCGAAATTCCGCACCTTCGCTTCTCGCACGCGAAGCACCTCAAGGCCGGCCTCAAGGGCCCCGAGGGCCGCGAGACCCTGGCCTGCGAGAGCTGCCACAAGGCGGACCCCGCGAAGAAGGCGTTCCTGCCCATCAGCATGAATCGCGATTGCCTTCGATGCCACGAGCTTCGCATCGAGCCCGACGATCCTTCGCGCCAGGTGCCGCACGGATCGGTCGAGGACGCGTGGTTGATGATCAAGGACTTCTATGCAAAGATCAGCCTCGAAGACATCAGGGTCGACACGGTCCGGACCGGCGAGGTCCAGCGCACCATCCCGATGTCCTCCGATGCCATCGTTCCAGAGCAAGAACGCCAGCGGCGACAGAAGTTTGCCCGCGACAAGGCGCAGAAGGTAGCTGTCGATCTCTTCGAAGTGCGTGTGTGCAAGGAATGCCACTCCGAGCTTCGCCGGAGTTCAGGGGACCTGCCTGCGATGGAGATTGCCGTGCCTTGGATCGTGCCGCCCGTCCATGTCGCCAGCGCATGGATGCCGAAGGCGCACTTCGATCACGGCAAGCACCGGCAGTCGAAGTGCTCCGACTGCCACGACATCGAGCGCTCCATGTACTCGACCGACGTCGCGATGCCCGACATCGCCACGTGCCGGTCGAGCGGGTGCCACGGAGGCAGCGTAGCGGCGCCCGGCATGGTGCCGTCCACCTGCATCGACTGCCACGGCTATCACCTGCCCGAAGCCCGCGCCACGCCGGCGCGCACCGCGCAAGTCACCCCGGGAATCAAGCCATGACGTTACGCATGCGCATCGCGGCGCTCGTCGTGCCGCTCGTCCTCGGCGCCTGCGGAGGCGGTGGCGGCGGCGGCGGGGGAACGAGCAACCTGCCGCCGGCGCCGGACGCCCTCACGGTCGCCGACGTCCAGAAGGTCCTCGCGCAGGCCGTCACGGAGGCGCAGGCGCAAGGCGTGCGGGGCACCATCGCGGTGGTGGATCGCGTGGGCAATCCGCTCGCCGTCTACACGATGACGGGCGCGCTGCCCAACACGACGATCACGTCGGGCACCGGCGCCGTCGGCGGCCTCGAGGGCATCGCGGTGCCGTCGGCGTTCGCGGCCCTCTCCATGGCGGTGACGGGCGCGTATCTCTCCTCGTCGGGCAACGCGTTCACGTCGCGCACGGCAAGCCAGATCGTGCAGGACCACTTCAATCCCAACGAGAACAAGCAGCCGGGCGGGCCGCTCTTCGGCGTGCAGTTCAGCCAGCTCACGTGCTCCGATCTACGTTCGGCTTCGCGGCGCCCGCGGGCATTCGCGCGGATCGCATCACCGTCGACGGCCGCACGCTTCGCTACGTCGACAGCGAGGCGGTGAAGTCCACGCCCGCGTCTGCGCCCGCGTTCACGTCCATCCCCGCGAGTGTCGGCGCGCTGACGTCCACGCCGCTCGGCGGCAACCCGATCGTGGCGGGCGTCGCGTTCGGCACGCCGGCCTCGGGCTTCCGGGCCGACGCGAGCCCCGAGCTCGCGGGCACGAACGCGTGGATCCTCGTCGACGAGAGCAACGTCAACCGCTACCCGTCGGTCGGCGTCGACGGCGCGCTCACGGCGGCGGAAGTCACGCAGATCATGAAGAGCGCCATCGACGTCGCCAATCGCGCGCGGGGACAGATTCGCCAGCCGGCCGGCTCGTCGGCGCAAGTGACCATCAGCGTCGTGAGCACGACCGGCAAGGTGCTCGGCATCATCCGCACGCCGGATGCACCCATCTTCGGCACCGACGTGTCGCTGCAGAAGGCGCGTACCGCCGCATTCTTCTCGAGCACGATGGCCGCGTCGATCCTCTCCGCGCTTCCGGCGGCGGCCTACCCGAGCGGCAGCGTGGGCATCGCGCCGTACGTCACGGCGATGCGCGGCTTCGTGGGCGATCCCAACGCGCTCGCCAACGGCATCGCGTACAGCAATCGCGGCGTGGGCAACCTCGCGCGGCCGTACTTTCCCGACGGCGTCACGGGCGCCAGCGCGGGGCCGCTCTCGGTGGCGCCGCCCAACTGGAGCGTGTTCAACGTCGGCCTGCAGCTCGACCTCGTGTTCAACGAGATTGCCAATGCGCTGCAGAGCCCGCCGGTGCTCAACAAGGGCTGCGCGGGTCCGGGCGCGCCGCAGGTCGCGAACGGCATCCAGATCTTCCCGGGCAGCGTGCCCATCTTCCGCGGCAACCAGCTCGTGGGCGCGATCGGCATCTCCGGCGACGGCATCGACCAGGACGACATGGTCGCGTTCCTGGGCCTCGCGAACGCCGGCAAGGCCTTGGGCACCGGCCTCGGCAATGCGCCGGTCGCGATCCGCAACGACAACATCGTGCCGCAAGGGGAGGGCACCCGATTGCGATACGTGAACTGCCCGCAGACGCCTTTCAACGGCAGCAACGAGCAGAATGTCTGCGCCGGCATCTGATCGCGCGCGCGAGCGCGTCGCCGCCATCGCGATCGCGGCCGTGGCGCTCTCGCATGCTGCGTGGGCGCAGGCCCAGGATGCCTCGCGCGCGAGGCCCGCACCTGCCGCGGCGCCGGTGCCTGCGGCGTCGGCAAGCACGCGCTTCGTCATCCAGGTGTACGCCGACAAGGTGACGGTGTACGCCGAAGCGTCGTCGCGCTCGACGGTCGTCGCGGAACTGCAGAAAGGCACGCGCGTGGAGGGCAACGCGCGCCGCGGCACGTGGCATCGCATCGTCCTCTCCGACGGTCGGACCGGCTGGGTCAACCTGGTCGAAGGCAAGGTGAGTCCCAATTTTGCCGTCGACGCGAACCCCGGCGTGATGCTCGCGCGCCCCGTGGCGCCGACGGAGTCCGCGAGCGAGCCAACGCCTCCCGCCCCGGCGGCGACCGGCGCGGCGCCCGCGGGCCCGGCGCCCGACGATCGCGTGGTGCTCCAGCGCCCCATGGGGCGTCCGCTCGAGCCCGTCATCCCGATCATCGACCCGTCGCAGGTCCCGCCGCCTTCGCCGCTGCTGCCGAACGAGACGGTGCCCATCCCCGACCGCTGGCGCCTCACCGACCAGTTGAACCTCGTCAACATGCGCTGGTTCGATCCTTACAACCCGAACACCATCAAGGGCGACCGCCCGGTCTTCGGCAGCGAGGACATCTTCTTCAACTTCAGCGCCATCTCGGACACGCTGCTCGAGTTCCGGCGCATTCCCACGCCCATCGGCGCGCAGTCGACGCAGCGCCCGCAGTCCGACGACCAGTTCGGCCAGGGCAAGCAGTCGCAGTTCGTCCAGAACGTCATCCTCTCGTTCTCGCTTCTCAAGGGCGACACGACGTTCAAGCCGCCCGAGTTCGAGTTCCGCTTCGTGCCGGTGCTGAACTACAACTACACGAAGATCGAGGAGGTCCGCGGCCTCAACATCGACCCGCGGACGGGCACCACGCGCAGCGACAACTTCCTCGCGGTGCAGGAGCTCTTCTTCGACTACGAGTATCGCGTCGTGTCGGATCGCTACGACTTCGACGACTTGCGCGTCGGCATCCAGCCGTTCATCTCGGATTTCCGGGGCTTCCTCTTCCAGGACCAGCCGGTCGGTATCCGCTTCTTCGGCACGCGCGACAACAACCAGTGGCAGTACAACGCCGGCTGGTTCCGCCGCATGGAGAAGGACACGAACAGCGGCCTCAACGACATCGGCAAGCCGCTGCGCGACGACGACGTCTTCTTCGTCAACCTCTACAAGCAGGACTTCATGGTCCCGGGATTCACGCTGCAGGGGACCGTGATCTACAACCGGAACAACGAGACCGCGAGCGAGTTCCTCGACAACAACGGCTTCCAGGTTCGCCCGGCGCCCATCGGCGACATGCGGCCCAGGAGTTACGACGTGTGGTACCTGGGCCTCAACGCCGACGGCCACCTCGGCGCGTGGAACACGACGGGCTCGCTGTACTGGGCCTTCGGCCGCGACGACCACAACCCGTTCTCGCAGTCCTCCTCGAACATCAACGCGTTCTTCGCGGCGGGCGAGGTTTCGCGCGACTTCGACTGGATTCGCGTGCGCGCCACGGGCGTATACGCGTCGGGCGACAAGGACCCGTACGACAACAACGAGAACGGCTTCGACGCGATCCTCGAGAACCCGCAGATCGCGGGCGCGGACACGTCGTTCTGGATCCGCCAGGGCATCCCGCTCATCGGAGGCGGCGGCGTGGCGCTCAAGGGCCGCAACTCGCTGCTTCCGGCGTTGCGCGCCTCGAAGGACCAGGGGCAGTCGAACTTCATCAATCCCGGCCTCACGCTCGTCGGCATCGGCGCCGACTTCGACATCTACCCGCAGCTTCGGGCCATCGCGAACGTCAACGGGCTCTGGTTCAACAACACGTCCTCGCTGTCGGTGGCGCGCAACCAGGGCGAGATCGACAAGAGCATCGGCGCCGACATCTCGGTCGCCCTCCAGTACCGGCCGTTCTTCACGCAGAACATCGTCCTCAACGTCTCGGCCGCTGTCCTGGTGCCGGGCTCCGGCTTCAAGCAGCTCTACCAGGCCGAGGGCAGCAGCACGCCGTACTCGATCCTGGCCAACCTCGTGATGACGTTCTGATGACCAAGACATCGTCGTCCAAGCCTTCGCTGTTGCGGCGCGTCGCCGCGGCTTCCGCGAGCGCGCTCGCGCTCGCCGGCCTCGTGACGTACACCTTCGCGAGCTCGGAGGAAAAGGCGACCGCGAGGACGTACGAGATGGCGCCGCCCGCGCCCGAGAAGCAGACGGCCGAGGAAGCCTCGCGCAAGTCGGCGGGCTGCGTGACCTGCCACACCGACACGGACCGCGCGTCCATGCACCAGAACGCCGCCGTGATCCTGGGGTGCACCGATTGCCACGGGGGCAACGCGGCGCGCATGAAGCCGGCCGATGCCGGCCCCGCGGATGCCGCGTACGTCGCCGCGCGCGACGACGCGCACGTCCTTCCGCGCTATCCCGGGACGTGGCACTACCCCTCGAGCGCCAATCCGGAAGACAGCTACACGCTGCTCAACAAGGAGTCGCGCGAGTACGTCCGCTTCGTCAATCCCGGCGACTACCGCGTCGCGCGCGACGCGTGCGGCGCGTGCCACCTGCCCACCATCCAGGCGGTCGAGCGCAGCCTCATGTCCACCTCCGCCATGCTTTGGGGCGGCGCGTCGTACAACAACGGCATCCTGCCCTTCAAGAACTACGTGCTGGGCGAGGCGTATACCGACAAGAGCGAGCCCGCGGCGGTGGTCAACCCCATCGAGCCCAACGAGCTCATGAAGCGCAAGGGCATCCTCGCCAAGCTCTACCCGCTGCCGGCGTGGGAGAGCCTGCCGCCCGGCGACATCTTCCGGGTGTTCGAGCGCGGCGGCCGCGTCATCGGCAGCCAGTTCCCGGAGATCGGCCTGCCCAACCTCTCGGGCCAGATCCAGAAGCTCGACGAGCCGGGCCGGCCGGACATCCGCCAGTCCAATCGCGGGCCCGGCACCGGGTCGCGCATCGCGGTCCCGGTCATCAACATCACGAAGACGCGGCTCAACGATCCGCACATGTGGTTCCTGGGCACGAACGAGCAGCCCGGGGACTATCGCTCGTCGGGCTGCTCGGGCTGCCACGTCGTGTATGCGAACGACCGCAGCGTCGCGCACTCGGGGCCGTACGCGCGCTTCGGCCACGGCGGCACGTCGCAGACGAAGGACCCGACCATCCCGAAGGACAAGCCGGGGCATCCGCTCACGCACGGGTTCACGCGCGCGATCCCGTCGTCGCAATGCATGGTGTGCCACATGCACCAGCCGAACGTCTTCGTGAATTCCTACTACGGCTTCACGATGTGGGACTACGAGTCCGACGCACCGTTCATGTGGCCCGAGAAGCAGAAATACCCCACCGACGCCGAGCGCTTCGAGATCCTGAAGCGCAATCCGGAGGAGGCGTCCATCCGCGGCAAGTGGGGCGATCCCGAGTTCCTGAAGGAAGTGTCGACGCTCAATCCGAAGCTCAAGGACACGCAGTTCGCCGACTACCATGGCCACGGCTGGAACTTCCGCGCCGTGTTCAAGCGCGATCGCAAGGGAACGCTCCTCGACAAGGACGGCAAGGCGGTCGACGACAACGACCCCGACAAGTTCAAGAAGGCCGTGCACCTGTCGTCGATCCACATGGACATCGGCATGCACTGCGTCGATTGCCACTTCGGGCAGGATTCGCACGGCAACGGCCACATCTACGGCGAGGTCGCGGCCGCCATCGAGATCGACTGCGCCGACTGCCACGGTACCGCCACGCGCTATCCCAACCTCTTCACCACCGGCCCCGCCGCGAGGCCCGGCGGCACCGACATGTCGCTCCTGCGCACGCAGGACGGTCGCAAGCGCTTCGAGTGGCGCGACGGCAAGCTCTACCAGCGCGCGGCGCTCGACCCCGACAAGGAATGGGAGATGTCGCTCGTCAAGGACACCGTCAATCCCAATCACCCGAAGTACAACGCGAAGGCCGCGCGCGCGAAGCTCATGAGCGGCGACGCGTCGATGCAGTGGGGCCCGGGAGTGGACAGCGGCAAGCTCGCGCACGGCGACGACAAGATGACCTGCCAGACGTGCCACCTGTCGTGGACCACGTCGTGCGCCGGATGCCACCTGCCCATCCAGGCCAACGCCAGGACCGACCGGCACCACTACGAAGGCGGCGAGACGCGCAACTTCGCGACGTACAACCCGCAGGTCGCGCGCGACGAGATGTTCCAGCTCGGCAAGCACGGCCCCGTGAAGGGCGGCAAGATCGCCCCCGTGAGGTCGAGCTCCGCGCTCATCCTCTCGTCGACCAACGCGAACCGCGAGCGCATCTACATCCAGCAGCCGCCCATCGCGGCGTCGGGCTTCTCGTCGCAGGCGTTCGCGCCGCACTACCCGCACACGGAGCGCAAGACCGAGACCAAGACCTGCACGGATTGCCACGTCTCGCAGAAGGGCGACAACAACGCGATCATGGCGCAGCTCCTGCTGCAGGGCACGAACTTCGTGAATTTCGTCGGCTTCAACGCGTGGGTCGGCGAGGAGAAGCGCGTGACGGCCGTGCAGGTCACGGAGTGGGAGGAGCCGCAGGCGGTGATCGGAAGCTACCTCCACAAGTATGCGTACCCGGACTGGTTCGCCGACCACCAGAAGCGCGACATGCGGCTGCCGCTCGCGCCGTCGCACTCGACGCGCGGCGCCGCGTCGTGCCTGCAGCTTCGCGGCGAGTACCTGTTCGTCGCCGAAGGTCCGGGCGGCTTCCGCGCGTATGACGTGGCCAGCATCGCCAACAAGGGCTACTCGCAGAAGTTCATCACGGCGCCGTTCTCGCCGCTCGGCCAGGACACCTCGGTGCGCTCCACCAACGCCACGTGCGTGGCGCTGCCCACCAACCAGGCGATCAATCCGTTGCGCAACCAGGGCGACCTCATGCGCATCGAGAACCAGGAGCAGCCGTTCCACCCGATCTACAACTATGCCGTGATCAGCGACGCGGTCGAGGGGCTCATCCTCGTCAACGTCAACACGCTCGCGGACGGCAACCCGCTCAACAACTTCCTCAAGCGCGAGATCACGTGGAACGAGAACAACGTGCTCGCCGGCGCGCGGCACGTGGTGCTCGGCGGGCGCTTCGCCTACGTCGCGGCGGACGCGGGCATGGTGATCGTCGACCTGGACGACCCCCTCAAGCCCAGGCTCGCGGCCGTGGTGCCCATGAGCGGCGCGCGCGCGTCCGCGCTGCAGTTCCGCTACCTCTTCGTCTCCGACGCGCAAGGATTGTCCGCCGTCGACGTGACCGACCCGTACCGGCCGAGGCCGGTGGCGAGCTCGCGCATCCCGCTGGCGGACGCGCAGCGCATCTACCTCGCGCGCACCTATGCCTACGTGGCGGCCGGCAAGGAGGGGCTCGTCATCGTCGACATCGAGCAGCCCGAGTCGCCCAAGGTCTACATGAAGTACACGGCGGACGGCAAGCTCAACGACGCGCGCGACGTGATCGTGGCCACGACCAACGCCTCGCTCTTCGCGTACGTGGCCGACGGCGCCAACGGCCTCAAGGTGCTGCAGCTCACGTCGCCCGACATCCAGCCCAAGTTCTACGGCTTCTCGCCCGAGCCCAAGCCGATGCTCATCGCGTGGCGCAACACCGCCACCCCGGCCATCGCGCTGTCGAAGGGCCTCGACCGCGACCGCGCCGTCGACGAGACCGGCGGGCAGATCGCCGTGTTCGGGCGCATCGGCTCGCGGCCGTTCACGTGGGACGAGATGAAGCGCTTCTACCAGAGGCCCGATGGATCGATATTCACCGTGACCGACGACGTGCGCATGCAGGACTTCAGGCAGGCGCCGACGCCGACCACCGCCGCGGCACCGGCGGCCACCACGAGGTAACGCCATGACCGTCATACGCTCGCGCTTTGTCGTCGGATTGGCCGCCGCCGCGGCCGTGGCGCTCGGGCTGTCCGCCGTGGCGCAAACCCCGCCGCCCGCGCCCGCCGCGGCGCTGTCCCTGCCGCACATGAGCAAGGAGCAGAGCGTCGGCGTCGTGAATTGCAGCAGCGGCATCTGCCACGGCTCCGTGCGTCCGTACAAGGACTCCAACGTCCTGCAGACCGAGTATGTGACGTGGTCGCGCGTCGACAAGCACGCGCGCGCCTTCCAGGTGCTGTCGAACCCGCTATCGCAGCGGATCGCGCGCAACCTCGGCATCGGCGATCCGACGAAGGCCAAGATGTGCCTCGACTGCCACGCCCACAACGTCCCCGTCGCCATGCGCGGCGAGCGCTTCAAGCTGGAGGACGGCGTGTCCTGCGAGGCGTGCCACGGACCCGGCGGCAAGTGGCTCGCGATCCACAGCGAGACCGGCGCCACGCATGCGAAGAACGTCGAGGCGGGCCTATACGACGTCGCCGATCCCGCGTCGCGCGCCAAGCTGTGCCTGTCCTGCCACTTCGGCACCTCGGACCGCTTCGTCACGCACCGCATGATGGGCGCGGGCCATCCGCGCATGAGCTTCGAGCTCGACACGTTCACGACGGTGGAGCCCGCGCACTTCAAGCCCGACAGCGACTGGGAGAAGCGCAAGCGCGTGTGGGACGGTGTGCAGGTGTGGGCGATCGGCCAGGCCATCGCCGTGTCCGAGACCATGGCCGTGCTCGCCGATCCGAAGCGCAGCCACGACGGGCTTTTCCCCGAGCTCGTCCTCTTCGATTGCCACGCGTGCCACCATCCGATGAGCGACAAGCGCTGGCAGCCGCGCGTCGCGGGACTGGGGCCGGGCGTCGTGCGCATCAACGACTCGTCGATGCTCATGGTGCGGCAGATCGCGAAGGTGGTCGACCCGGCGCTGGGCGCGCGGGTCGCGGAGACGATGAGCCGCCTGCAGCTCGCCGCGGCAGGCCGGGGCGGCGACGCGCCGGCGGTCGCGCGCGAGCTCCAGGGCCAGATGGCGACGCTCGTCGACGTGCTGTCGAAGAAGACCTTCGGCGAGGGCGAGATGCGCGCCGTGCTCGCGGGTCTGATCGACGACGGCCTCAACAGCCAGTACACCGACTACGCGGGCGCCGAGCAGGCGACCATGGCCATCGGCAGCGTTGCGAGCTTCATGTACCAGAAGGGCGCGCTCAAGTCGGCGGGCGGCATCAACGCCGGGCTCGCGCAGCTCCAGTCGGCGGTGGCCGACGACGAGCGCTACCGCCCGGCGCAGTTCCAGGCGGCGCTCCGCAGCTTCCGGGGATCGGTCGGGCTGTGATTCGCGACGTCGCCCAGCGTGCCTGAGTCCTTCAAGATCGCGATCGTCGGCAGCGGCCCGTCCGGGCTGTCCGCCGCCGGTCGCGCGGCCGAGGTCGGCGCCTCCTACGTCCTGCTCGAGGCGGAACGCCACCCCGCCGACACGATCTTCAAGTACCAGAAGGGCAAGTTCGTGATGGCGGAGCCGTCCATCCTGCCCCTGCGGTCGACGTTCTCGTTCGCGGCGGGCTCGCGCGAGTCCATCCTCGGCAAGTGGGACGAGGAGATCGCGAAGCACAAGCTCAACATCCGCCACGGCGCGCAGGTCACGGGCATCAGGGGCGCCAAGGGGGCCTTCACGCTGACGATTGCCGACGGCTCGACGGTCGTGGCCGAGGCGGTCGTGCTCGCAATCGGCCTGCAAGGCAACCTGCGCAAGCTGGGCGTCGAGGGCGAGGACCTCGACTTCGTGAACTACCAGCTCGACGACCCCGACGCCTACGAAGGCGAGACCATCGTCGTCGTGGGCGCGGGCGACGCCGCCATCGAGAACGCGCTCGCTCTCGCGAAGCAGAACCGCGTCGTCATGATCAATCGCGGGCAGGAGTTCGCGCGCTGCAAGGACGCGAACCTCTCGCTCGTGCTCGCCGCCATCAAGGAAGGCAAGCTCGAGTGCCGCTACCAGGCGTCGTGCACCGGCGTGACGAAGGGCGGCGCGCGGGCGGGCGTCTTCAACGCCAAGACACCCGAGGGCAACGAGCCCATCGAGTGCGATCGCGTGATCGCGCGCCTGGGCGCCACGCCGCCGCGCAAGCTCGTCGAGTCGTTCGGCATCACGTTTCCCAACAGCGATCCCGCCGCGGTGCCCGAGCTCTCCGCGACGTACGAGTCGAACGTGCCCGGCCTCTTCATCGTCGGCGCGCTGGGCGGCTACCCCCTCATCAAGCAGGCGATGAACCAGGGCTACGAGGTCGTCGAGACGATCATGGGCCGCGAGGTGGTGCCCGCCGACGAGGATCTCCTGTTCGCGAAGTTCAAGGGCTTCGCGCCCACGGTGACCGCCGCGCTCGAGCGCGTTCGCCGCGCCGTCCCCCTGTTGTCGGGCATCACGACGCTCCAGCTCCGCGAGTTCATGCTCGACAGCGACGTGCGCATGCCGCCCGAGGGCGAGGTGATCTTCGAGCGCAACGACTACACCTCGACGTTCTTCTCGGTGGTCAAGGGCGCGGTCACGGTCGAGCTCCTCGTCGAGCACGAGTCGGGCGAGACGGAGCAGCGCGAGATCATGCTCACGCGCGGCGAATACTTCGGCGAGCTGGGCCTCATCTCGGGACGGCGCCGCGCCGCGACCATCCGCGCGGCGCGCGGATGCGTGCTCATCGAGACGCCGCGGCGCTCCATGCTGAAGCTCATCGCTTCCGTCGAATCCGTGCGGCGAACGATCGACCAGGCGTTCCTGGGGCGGGCGATCCGCGCGTACCTGTCGCAGTCGATCCCCGACGGCGAGCTCGCGGCATTGCTCGAGAACGCGCAGATGAAGCGCTTCGCGCAAGGCGAGGTCCTGTTCAAGGAAGGCGATGCGCCCGACGGGCTCTATCTCCTTCGCAGCGGGTCGGCGACGGTGTCGCGCACGCTCGGCGGCCGCGAGGTGGTGCTGTCGTACGTCGCGGCGGGCAACTACGTGGGCGAGATGGCGCTCCTCAACAGCGCGCCGCGGAGCGCGACGGTCCGCGCGGCGGTGGAGACCGAGGCGCTCATCCTCGACGGCGCGCGCTTCGGCGCGCTGCTCGAGCGGGAGCCCGACCTTCGCGGCGAGATCGAGTCGAAGGTGTACTCGCGCATCCGCGAGAATGTCGGCGGTGGAGGTCGAGTCGGACGCGGGCGGGCTCATCATCTTCTCGGGTGGGCGGCGGCGAGGCCACCGACATGCTCCTGATCGACGAGAGCCTTTGCGTGCGCTGCGACAACTGCGAGAAGGCGTGCGCCGATACGCACGACGGCACGTCGCGGCTCGATCGCGAGGCGGGCCCCACGTTCGCGCAGATCCACGTGCCCACCTCGTGCCGCCACTGCGAGCATCCTCACTGCATGAAGGACTGCCCGCCCGACGCGATCCGCCGCGCCCCCGACGGCGAGGTGTTCATCTCCGACCGCTGCATCGGCTGCGGCAACTGCCAGCGCAACTGCCCGTACGGCGTGATCCAGATGAGCCCCGCGGGCGTGGAGCGCCATCGGCCGTCGCTCCTCGCGTGGCTCTTCACCGGGTTCGGCGACGAGCCGGGCGTGGAGACGAGGCACGACGCTCACGACGACGGCGCGCCGCACCGGAAGAAGGCGGTGAAGTGCGACATGTGCAAGGACGTCCGCGGCGGCGCCGCGTGCGTGCGGGCGTGCCCCACGGGCGCCGCGCTCCGCGTGAGGCCGGAGGAATTCCTGCGCGCGATGGAAGCGCCGGAACCTTGAGCGCTCCTCTCGAAGGCGAATCTTCCGTGCGCGGCAGGCGGACTATTCGCATCGAAAGCGCGACGTGCTACGTATCTTGCAGGACGGATGCCCCGGCATCCCCGACGAGCATCTGACAGGCGACGCGATCGACGCGATGGGCACCAGGGTCAAGACGGAACGGAGGGCGGCGCTCCTCGCAGGCCTCGCGTGCGCGCTGGCGGCGGCGATGGGCCCCGCGGCGCACGGACAATCGGCGTCGACGGACGCCGAGCCCACGGCGTTCTGGACGCGCCACGCCTATTTCGTTCCCGCGCAGTTCGACGAGCTGCCCGGCTGGCGCGACGACGACCTTCGCGACGCGTGGAAGGCCTTCCGCCAGACGTGCTCGGTGCTGGGCGGCCGGGCGGGCTGGGGTCCGCCCTGCTCGCGGGCGGCCGCGGTGCGCGCGACGAGCAGCGAGGACATCCGGCGCTTCCTCGAGCGCGAGTTCGTCCTTTTCCAGATCCACAACAAGGATCGCAGCACGAACGGCATGATCACGGGCTACTACGAGCCGCTCCTGGCCGGTAGCCGGCGGCAAGGCGATGGCTACGTGCACCCCGTGTACGGCGTACCCGACAACCTCCTGTATCTCGATGCGCGCACGCTCCCCAACGCCGACATCGGGACGCCGCTGTACGCGCGGGTGGAAGGGCGCAACGTCGTCGTCGAGTGCACCGACCCCGACAAGCGGGCGTCGTGCACGGCGCCTTACGCGCTGGCGCTGGGCGACTCGAAGCCGGACATCCGCGACAAGAAGCTGCGCGTGCGCGTCGACGGCCGCCGCATCGTTCCTTACTTCACGCGCATGGAGATCGAGCGCGGCGCGCTCGCCGATGCGCGCGTGCTCTTGTGGGTCAACGACCTGGCGGCCCTCTACTCGATGCAGGTGCAGGGCTCGGGCAAGGTGCGCCTGCCCGACGGCCAGATCGTGCGGCTCGCCTTCGGCGAGCAGAACGGTCATCCGTTCACGCCGCCGGTGCGCGCGGCGCGCAAGCGCACGTCGCCGCTCACCCGCGGCATCGCGCCCGGCGCGGGCGACGACGAGGACGACGATCCCCTCAGTAACGATGAGCGCACGCAGGTCATCGGCGCGAGCGCGCCGGTCGCCACGCGCGGCCTCGGTCCGGCGCAGGCACCGATGCAGCCCGACGCGTCGGCGTTGCCCGAGCCGACGCCGCCCGCGGAGGAACCCATGTCGCCGGAGGTCGCGCGCATGGTCGAGATGCTCATGAAAGGCACGGGCACCACGGCACAGGCGGTGCTGCCCGCGGCGCCCGCGAAGTCGACCG
>JBGAIS010000083.1:0-18121 GCA_044225355.1 Casimicrobiaceae bacterium
GCCGGTCGTGGATGGCGTCGAGCGCGCGCAGCGCGGGCGCCGACGGCCCGTGGCGCAGCACGTCCTTGCCGCGCGAGGTCTCGGCGCTCAGCACCGCGTTGGCCTGCGCCATCAGCGCGCTCAAGTTCGGCGGCGGGCGCGTCGGAATGAACAGCGCGAGGAGCACGCCGGCGAGCGTGGCGTGCAGGCCGCCCGCGTGCACGCAAGCCCATAGCGCGATCCCGAGGAGCGCGTACGGCATGGGCCGGTAGACGCCCGAGCGATTGAGGATCGCGAGCAGCACGACGATGCCCACGGCGCCCGCGAGGTACCCCCATTGCAACGCACCGGAATAGAAAAGCGCGACCACGACGATGGCGCCGATGTCGTCGACGATCGACGCCGCGGTCAGGAACACGCGGAGCTCGACCGGCACGCGGTGGCCGAGCATCACGATGAGCGCGACCGCGAACGCCGTGTCGGTGGCCATGGGGATGCCCCAGCCGTGGCTCCACGCGCCCGCGGGAATGAGGAGCGCGTAGATGCCCGCCGGCGCGGCCATGCCGCCCAGCGCGGCCGCGATGGGAAACGCTGCCGAGCGCCGGTTGGCGAGGCGTCCCACGGTGAACTCGCGCTTGATCTCGAGCCCCACGAGCAGGAAGAAGATCGTGAGCAGTCCGTCGTTCACCCAGTGCGCGAGCGACATGCGGAAGCGCGCGTCGGCGAACTCGAGCCCGAGGGGCGCTTCCCAGAACGCGACGTACCCCGGGCCGAGCGGCGAGTTCACCACCACGACGGCGAGGATCGACATGACGAGCAACAGGAGGCCCGTCGACGGCGCCCAGCTCGCGAAGTCCACCGCCGCGGAGTGCACGCGATGGCCGAGCGAGCCCAGCATCGCTTCCGACAGCGAGACCTGGTCCCACGGGCCGTCGTAGCGGCGGCCGTTGATGAAGAACGTCGGCGTGACGCGCACGCCGCTCGCGCGCGCGCTCGCGACGTCGGCGTCGACGCGCGCCTGGCCCGGATACGCGCCGCTCGCGTCGCTCACGCCCAGGTCCCGAGCGACGCTCGCGAGGTCGTCGTCGGTGAGGGTGGCCGAGCGCGTCATGAGCTTGACGTGCGCGTCCCAGAACGACGCGTCGTCCTTCGCGGACTCCGCGAGGTCGGCGGCGCGGCGCGCGATGTCGCTGCCGGTGATCGGGCGCTGGCGGAACACGTAGCGCAGGCGCTCGCCGAAGCGGTCGCGCAGCTTCGCGACCTCGTCGTTCGCGGCGCGGCAATAAGGGCACGCATAGCTGCCGTACTCGACGTTGAGCGGATGTCGCCCGGGGCGGTCGACCCCAGCGCGGGGTCGGCGTGGCCACGCGGTCGAGGCGATTCGATTCGGCGGATTCACCATGGCCGCAAGCGTAGCATCGGCGGCAGGGCGCGGCCCCGAAAGTCGAAGGCGCGACGCGATCCTCGCCACGCCCTCGGCGAGACGATCGTCCGGCGCGCGGCGGGCGCGCTCCCCGCCGCCCTCGATAGGAAAACGTACGAAAGGCGGGATGACCTCCTCGATGATGCGATGCGGCGTGCGCGGAAAGCGCATTGTCGCGACGCGGACCACGCGGTACAGTGCGCCCTGTTCGGAGGAGACGTGGACAAGAGCGCATGAACGATACGGCGCCGGCCGCAAAGTCACATGAGGGGGTGGATGCCGAGGCCCGGTTCGGCAGCGACGCGATCGCGCAGCTCCTGCGCGACCTCGACATCCCGTACATCGCGCTCACGCCGGGAGCGAGCTTCAGGGGCCTGCACGACAGCCTCGTCAACTACTTGGGCAACACGCGGCCCGAGATGCTCCTGTGCGTGCACGAGGAGAACGCGGTGTCGCTCGCGCACGGCTACGCGCGCGTGACCAACAAGCCGCTCGCCGTGGCCCTGCACGCGAACGTCGGCCTGATGCACGCGACCATGGCGATCTTCAACGCGTGGTGCGATCGCATCCCGATCCTGATGGTCGGAGGCGTCGGGCCCCTCGACGCGATGAAGCGCCGCCCGTGGGTCGAGTGGATCCACACCTCGCGCGACTTGGGCGCCATCATCCGCGACTACATCAAGTGGGACGACCTGCCGGGGTCCGTCGCCGCGGCGCTCGAATCGATCGTGCGCGCGCACCGCATCGCGCTGACGCATCCGCGCGGGCCCACGTACGTCGCGCTCGACGCGAGCCTGCAGGAGGAGACGCTCGCCTCGCCGGTGGCCGCGCCGCCGCTCGATCGCTTTCCGTTGCCGCGCGCGGTGGCGCCTTCGCCGCAGGCGCTGCGCGATGCGGTGGCTCTGCTCGAGGGCGCCTCGCGGCCGCTCGTGATGATCGGCCGCGTGTCCAACGACATCGCGGACTGGCACGCGCGCGTCGCGCTCGCCGAGCGCATCGGCGCCATCGTCCTCACCGACATCAAGACGGGCGCGAGCTTTCCCACGTCCCATCCGCGCCACCCGTTCCCGCCGAGCCTCTACGTGAACGGCGCCGCCACCGGGCCATCCGCGACGCCGACGTCATCCTGAGCTTCGACTGGGTCGACCTGGGCGGCACGGTGCGGCAGGCGTGCGACGGCACGTTCCCCACGGCCAAGGTGATCTCCTGCTCGCAGGACGAGTACATCCACAACGGCTGGAACATGGATTACCAGGCGCTGCCGCCCGCCGACATCGCGATCCTCGCGTCGCCCGACGCGTGCGTGTCCGCGCTCGTGGAGGCGCTCGACCCCCGCAGATTCGCCTGCGCGCGCGCCGTGGCTCGACCGTCCCGCGCCGGACGCGCCGCCCTCGTCCACCGCGGTGGGATGCATGCCGCTCGCCGAGATGGCGCGCGTGACCACCGACGTGCTCGCGGCGCACAACCCGTCGTACCTGCGGCTGCCGCTCGGCTGGCCTGGCGAGCAGTGCCGTTTCGAGCACCCGATGGACTACGTGGGCTTCGACGGCGGCGGCGGCATCGGCTCCGGGACCCGGCATGGCGGTGGGCGCGGCGCTCGCGATGCGCGGCGGCGATCGCCTGCCTGTCGCGGTGCTCGGCGACGGCGACTACCTCATGGGCCTCACGGTGCTGTGGACCGGCGTGCATTACGGGATACCGGTCCTCATCGTGGTGGCCAACAACCTCTCTTTCTTCAACGACGAGCTGCACCAGGAGCGCGTCGCGCGCATGCGCGGCCGCCCCGTCGAGAACCGCTGGATCGGCCTTCGCATGAGCGAGCCGGACTTCGACCTCGCCGCACTCGCGAAGGGACAGGGCACGCAGGGCTCGAGCCCGGTGCGCACTGCCGGCGAACTCGCTACGGCGTTGAAGACCGGCGTCGCCGCGGTGCGCGCGGGCCACGTGTTCGTCATCGACGCGCGCGTGGCACCTGAGTACGCGCGGGCGGTGTCGGGCTCGCTCATGCGCCACATCCCCGCATGATCGCAATTCCATGCACCGAGGATCCTCTACGTGCGTCGGGCCAGCCCGGAAAACCCTGACATGGACGAACGACTTCCCACGCAACGATCGCTCTATTACGGCGGCCGCTGGCACGAATCGCAGGCCGGCGCGGATTCCCGTGGTCGCCCCGCGACGGGCGAGTCGCTGGGCGCGGTCGTCGACGCGAGCCCCGACGACGTCGATCGCGCGGTGCAGGCCGCGCGCGGTGTTCCACGCGTGGCGCGACACGCCCGCGCAGGGCGCGCGAAAGCCGTCCGCCGCGCGGCGCAGATCCTGCTCGACAACGCCGACGAGCTGGCGTGGCTCGAGGCGCTCGACACCGGCAATCCGTTCCAGGCGATGCGCTACGACGTCGAGATCAGCGTCGGCTACATGGAGTACTTCGCGGGGCTCGTCACCGAGATCAAGGCGACACCACATCGGTCCGAACATGCTCAACTACACGCTGCGCGAGCCTTTCGGCGTCGTCGGCCGCATCGGCGCGTTCAACCATCCGCTTCTCTTCACGGCGGGCAAGTGCGGCGCGCCGCTCGTGACGGGCAACACGCTCGTGGTCAAGCCCGCGGACCAGACGCCGCTGTCGTCGCTTCGCATCGCCGAGCTCTCGACGTGTTCCCGCCGGGCGTCTTCAACGTCGTCACGGGCGGGCGCGACGCAGGCGTGGCGCTCGTCGCGCATCCGAAGGTCGCGAAGATCGGCTTCATCGGCAGCGTCCCCGCGGGACGCGCGGTGATGGGCGGCGCGGCGGCATCGCTCAAGGCATTGACCCTCGAGTTGGGCGGCAAGAACGCGCTCATCGCGTGCGAGGACGCGACGGCCGAGGAAATCGGCGACGGCGTGGTGCGCGGCATGAACTTCCGCTACGTGACGGGGCAATCGTGCAACTCGACGAGCCGCGTGTTCCTGCACGAGTCCATCCACGATGCGGCCCTCGCGGAGATCGTGAAGAAAGTCGCGCAGATCAAGGTCGGTCTGCCCACCGAGCGCGATACCGAGATGTCGTGCCTCACGAGCGGCCCGCAGTTCGACAAGACGATGAGCTACATCAGGCTGGGCGTCGAGGGCGGCGCGCGCATCGCCTACGGCGGCAAGCGGCCGGCCGACCCGAAGCTCGCGAAGGGCTACTTCGTCGAGCCCACCGTGTTCGCGGACGTGACCGACGACATGCGCATCGCGCGCGAGGAGATCTTCGGGCCGGTGGTGAGCATCCTCCGCTGGTCCGATGAGCCGACATGCTCCGCCGCGTCAACGCGCTCGACGTCGGCCTGACGTGCTCCATCTGGACGCACGACCTCGACCGCGCGCTGCGCCTCGCATCGCGCGTCGAGGCGGGATACGTCTGGGTCAACGGCGCCTCGACGCATCACGTGGGCGTGCCGTTCGGCGGCTACAAGCAGTCGGGGATCGGTCGCGAGGAGTCGATCGAGGAGTTGCTCGCGTGCACGCAGATCAAGAACGTCAACGTGACGCTGCAGGTCGGAGTCGTAAGTTCAAGTCGACTCCGACCCTACTTTCGAAGGAGGAGAGATGAAACGATTCATCGTCGCGGCGCTCGTCGCCGTATCCGCGGTCGCCGGCGCGGAGGAGATCGCGGTCGGCAACTACGGCGTGTCGGCCAACGGCATGCCGTTCGGCGTAGCGCTGCACAAGGGCTACTTCAAGGAAGAGGGGCTCAACATCACGGGCCTCATCACGTCCGCGGGCGGCGGCACGTCGCTTCGCAACATGCTGGCCGGCGGCGGCGTCCCGTACGGCGAGGTGAACCCGGGCGTGGTGATCTCGGCGATCCAGGCCGGCGCGGACCTGAAGATCATCAGCGACAACGTGCTTACCGTCGCCGAGTTCGTGTGGGCGGTCAAGCCCGACTCCCCGATCAAGTCGATCAAGGATTTCAAGGGGAAGAAGATCGGCTACACGAACCCGCGCTCGACGAGCCAGGCGCTCGCGCGCATGCTCCTGCAGCGCGCAGGCTACACCGAGGCCGACGCCGAGCTCGTGAAGACGGGCGGCTTCGGCGAGGGCATCGCGGCGCTCGACTCGGGGCAGATCGACGTGGCCGCGATCACCGAGCCGCTGTGGTCCAAGGTGAAGCACAAGTACCGCGCCGTGGTCGTCGCGAGCGAGGCGCTGCCTCCGCTCGACAACGTCGTCGGCGTCACCACGGTCGAGATGGCGGAGAAGAAGGGCGATTTCCTCCGCGCCGTGATCCGCGCGCGCCGCAAGGCCGTGCAGTTCATGATCGCGCACCCCGACGAGGCCGCCGAAATCGTCGCCAAGGAGTACAAGCTCGACCTCGACGTCGCGAAGAGCGCGGTGCGCAACCTCGTCACGAGCAAGACCGAGGGCGTGCCGTACTGGGGCGAAGGCCAGATCCACATGGGCGGCTTGAAGCGCATGATCGAGGCGCAGCGCTCGGTGGGCGCCATCACGGGCGAGGTCGACTACAGCAAAGTGGTCGACACGCGATTCCTGCCGGACGACCTCAAGGCCATCAAGCCGTGACGCGCCCGCGCACCGGGCGCCGATGACAGCCCAGGTCCGCCTCGCGGGCGCCGGCAAGACGTTCATGACGGGGCGCCCGCCGGCGCCCCTGCATGCGGTCGGGCCCATCGACCTCGACATCCGGCAGGGCGAGTTCTTCGCCGTCGTCGGGCCGTCGGGTTGCGGCAAGTCGACGCTCCTCGAGCTCATCGCGGGACTCACGCCGGCCACCGAGGGCGAGATCGACTTCGAAGGCGCGCCGATACGCGGCGAGGCGCCCGACGGCATCGGCGTCGTGTTCCAGGAGGACGCATCGCTGCCCTGGCTCGACGTCGCGGGCAACGTGTCCTTCGGCCTGCGGCGCTCCTCGCTGCCCGCCGCGGAGAAGGACAAGCGCGTGCGTGACGCGCTCAAGCTCGTCGGCCTGTCCGACTTCGCCACCGCGTACCCGGCGCAGCTCTCGGGCGGCATGCGCCAGCGGGTATGCATCGCGCGTACGCTCGTGATGCAGCCGCGCCTCATCCTGCTCGACGAGCCCTTCGGCGCGCTCGACCAGCAGACGCGCCTCCTCATGGGCGACGAGCTCCTGCGCCTGTGGCGCGAGACGTCCGCGACCGTCTTCCTCATCACGCACGCGCTCGACGAGGCGACGATGCTCGCCGATCGCATCGGCGTCATGTCGGCGCGGCCCGGCCGCATCATCGACGTCGTCGAGACGGGCTGGCCGCGCGAGCGCGACAGCCGCATCGTCGAGCGGCCCGAGTTCGGGTCGATCACCGCGCGCCTGTGGCACACGCTGCGCGGCGAGTCGATGAAGACCATCGGGCTTTAGGCCGCGTGGACGCGCCGCGATGCTGAGCAAGGTCGCGTGGTACCGCATCGCCGTGGTCGGCGGGATCGTCGCGCTGCTCGAGGCGCTGTGCCTCGCGGGCTTCATCGACAAGATCACGATGCCCCCGCCGCACGTCATCCTGCGCGACCTCTGGCGCATGATCGTGTCCGGCCGCATGAACTCGGCCATCGCCAAGACCCTCTCCAACACGGCGCTCGCGCTCGGGCACGCGCTCGGCGTGGGCATCATCGCGGGCGCGCTCCTTCATCGGGCGCGCGCCGTGCGCGACACGCTCGACCCGCTCTTCGCGACGTACTACGCCGTGCCCGTGTTCGCCTTCTACCCGTTCTTCATCGTGGTGTTCGGGCTGGGCGACCTGCCGCAGATCCTGATCGCGTTCATGCTGGGCGTGGTCGCCGTCATCGTGAACACGCTGAACGGCCTCGACCGCGTGCCGGCGGTGCTGCTCAAGACCGCGCGCATCCTGCGCATGTCGCCCACCGACGCCGCGCTGCGCATGACGCTGCCCTACGCGAGCCCGTACGTCCTGACCGGCGTGAAGCTCGCGGTGGCGTACGCGTTCATCGGCGTGATCGGCTCCGAGTTCATCATGTCGCGCGGCGGCATCGGCTACGAGATCAGCTTCGCGTACGCGAACTTCGACAATGCGACGATGTACCCGCTCATCCTGCTCATCCTCATCGCGTCGGTGGCCGTCAACGGCCTGCTGACGGTGTGGGAGCAGCGGCTCCTCGCCCGGCGAGGCATGCGATGAGGTCGCTGCGCAACGGCCTCGTCCTCATCGTGGGGCTCTTGCTCCTGTGGCAGCTCCTCTATCTCTGGACCGGGGACGTGGCGCTCGCCTCGCCGCTCCAGACGTTCCGCTACACGATCAAGCTCTTCGCAACCGACTCGTTCGACCTGCAGGTGTGGGAGACGCTCCGCGCGTTCGGGATCGCGTTCGCGATCTCGGTGGTGATGGGCCTCGCGATCGGCTTCTGGCTGGGCTTCGACCGCCTCTCGGGCGACGCGCTCGAGCCCATGATCGTGTCCGTGTACGCGGTGCCCAAGCTCACGCTCTATCCCATCCTGCTCCTCGCGTTCGGCTTGAGCCTGTCCGCCAAGGTGGCGTTCGGCGTGATCCACGGCGTCATCCCGATCATCCTGTTCACGCTTTCGGCGGTTCACAACACGAAGCCCATCCTCCTCAAGACCGGACGCGCGCTGAAGCTCACGCGCTGGCAGACCGTACGCTGGATCCTCTTTCCCGCGGCCATCCCCGAGATCTTCACGGGCCTGCGCGTGGGCTTCGCGCTCACGCTCATCGGCTCCATCCTCGCCGAGATGTTCGCGTCGCAGCGCGGCCTGGGCTACCTCCTCATGAACGCCATCGGGCTGCACAACGTCGAGCTCATCATGTCGGTGACGCTCGTCATCGTCGTGTTCGCGGCCGCGGTGAGCGTCATCCTCCTGCACATCGACCACCGCCTGCACCGGCGCGTATAGTAGTCGCATGACCACGCGCACCCCGAAGCCCGCGACGCTCGCGGCGCAGGCGATGGGCTGGGTCGACGCAACCACCAAGGCCGTCGTCGCGCCCCTCCATCCCGCCACCACGTTCATCCGCGACCCGGACAACCAGTACCGCAACGGGCGCGTCTACGCGCGCGACCACAACGTGACGTTCGACCAGGCCGAGGCTCTGCTCGCCGCACTCGAGGGCGGTCACGCGGCGCTCGTCTTCGCGTCGGGCATGGCCGCCGCCACGGCGGTGTTCCAGGCGCTCGCGCCGGGCGATCACGTGCTCGTGCCGAGCGTCATGTACTGGTCGCTGCGCAACTGGCTGCGCGGCTTCGCGACGCAATGGGGCCTTCGGGTCGAGATCGTCGACATGGAGGACCCCGACGTCGTGCGGCGCTCGCTGCGGCCGGGGCAGACGAAGCTCGTGTGGATCGAGACGCCCGCCAATCCGATGTGGGGGATCACCGACATCGCGGCCACCGCGGCGCTCGCGCATTCTGCGGGTGCCGCGCTGGCGGTGGACTCCACGGTCGCCACACCCGTGCTCACGCAGCCCATCGCCCTCGGCGCGGACATCGTGATGCACTCGGCGACCAAGTACCTCAACGGGCACTCGGACGTCATCGCGGGCGCGCTCGTCACGCGCGAGGATTCGCCGCTGTGGCAGCGAATCCGCGCGAATCGCGTCAACCTGGGCGGCATCCTCGGGACGTTCGAGGCCTTCCTCCTCACGCGCGGCATGCGCACGCTCTTCCCGCGCGTCGCGGCGGCTTGCGCGAGCGCGCAGCGCATCGCGGCGCACTTCGAGGGCCACGATCGCGTCGCGGAGGTGCTCTATCCCGGGCTCGCGTCCTTCGCGGGGCACGAGACGGCGCGGCGGCAGATGCGCGGCGGGTTCGGCGGCATGCTGTCGATCCGCGTCGCGGGCGGCGAGGCCGCCGCCGTGGCCACCGCGTCGCGCGTGCAGCTATGGAAGCGCGCCACGTCCCTCGGCGGAGTGGAGAGCCTGATGGAGCATCGCGCGAGCGTCGAGGGCGCGGGCTCGCCGGTGCCGCCCGATCTCCTGCGACTGTCGGTGGGCATCGAGGACACGGGCGATCTCATCGCCGACCTCGACGCCGCGCTGCGGTGACGCGGGTCCAGGGCCCGTTCGCGCGATGACCGCGAGCGTGAACCGACCCTAAGGCGCGAGCGTCCCGCCCTGCACCTTGTTGCGCGCGAAGGCCTCCGCGAGGAAGCCCGACCGCTTCGCATCCTCGACGAACTCGCGCAGGCATACGGCGCCGGCGGAGCGGCCGCGCGCCGTGCCCATCGCCTGGCGGATCGACATGAAGGGCTCGGGCAGCAGGCGTAGCCCGCCCACGCGCGCGGCGTCGCGCTCGAGCTGCAGCTTGACGCCGCCCACCACGTCCACGCGTCCCGCGAGGAGCTCGTCGAGCACCGCCTCCGCGCCGGGCTTGCGCACGAGCGTGGCATGCGCGAGCGAACGCGTGAGGAAGAGATCGTACGCGCTGCCTTCGATCACGCCGATGCGCGTGCCGGGCACGTCGACTTCGGACGCGCTCTTGCGCGGCGATGCATCGGGCACGAGGTACACGCCCTCGATGAGGATGTAGGGCTCGGTGAAGCTGATCTGGTCGGCGCGCTTGGGCTCGATGGCCAGGAAGCAGATATCCCAGCCGTCCTTGTCGAGCGCCGCGAACACGTCGCCCGCCTGCTCGAAGTGCATGAACTGCACCGGGACGCCCAATCGCCGCGCGAGCTCGCGCGCGAGATCGGCCGTGATGCCGCCGGCGTCGCCGTTGGGCTCGCGGCGCGCGAGCACGGCGTTGCCGTAGTTGATGGCGGCGCGGAGCGTGCCGGACGGAGCGAGCGAGGCGACAGCGGTCTTGGTGTCCATCCCCGCATTGTAAATCGCTTCACGCGTGCCGCGGGTCCAGCGCGTCGCGGAGCCCGTCGCCCAGGAGATTGAACGAGAGCACGAGGAGGAAGATCGACACGCCCGGCCACACGGCCATCCACGGCGCGTTCTCCACGTAGTTCTTGGCCGTGTTGAGCATGCTGCCCCAGCTCGGTGCCGGGGGCTGCTGGCCGAGGCCCAGGAACGAGAGGCTCGCCTCGGCGATCACCGCCGCCGCGATGGCGAGCGTCGACTGCACGATGAGCGGCGGGACGACGTTCGGCAGCACATGGCGCACCGCGATGCGCAGGTGCGAGTTGCCCACCGCGCGCGCCGCCTCGACGTAGTCCTCCACCTTGACGGTGAGCACCTGCGCGCGGGTCAGGCGCACGAAGATCGGCGTGGCGGAGATGCCGATCGCGATCATCGCGTTGGTGAGGCTCGGCCCCAGGAACGCCGCGAGCGCGATCGCGAGGATGAGGAACGGCGTCGCGAGCATGGCGTCGGTCATGCGCGAGACGAGCGCGTCCGGCCAGCGTCCCGCGTAGCCCGCGAGGAGCCCGATGGGAACGCCGAAGCCGATCGCGATGGACACCGACACCACGCCCGCGAGGAGCGAGGCGCGCGCCCCGTAGATGACGCGCGAGAGCACGTCGCGGCCGATCTCGTCGGTGCCGAACCAGTGCGCGGCCGACGGCGCCTTGCGGATCGCGGACCAGCTCGTCGCGAGAGGATCGTACGGCGCGAGCCAGGGTGCGAGGATCGCCACGAGCACGAAGAACACGACGACGCACGCGCCGACGAGCGCGCCGCGGCGCCTCGCGAGCCGGCGCAGCGCGCGCCCGCCGGGGCTCGCCTCGGGCGGAAGGACGTCAGCAGCGAGCGTGGCCACGATCCTCGCCTAACGGTCGCGAAGCCTGGGATTGACGAGGAAGTACGCCACGTCCGCCGCGAGGTTGAGCACGATGTACGCGGTGGCCGTGAAGAGGACGACGCCCTGCACGACGGCGTAGTCGCGGTTGAACACCGCGTCGACGATGAGCTTGCCGAAGCCGGGGATCGTGAACACCTGCTCCGTCAGCACCGCGCCGGACAGGAGCGTGCCGAGCTCGAGCGCGCCCAGCGTGATGATGGGCGTCGCGCGTTGAAGCCCGTGCTTCAGGATGACGACGCGCTCGTCGAGGCCCTTCGCGCGCGGTGCGAACGTAGTCGGACGACATCACCTGCAGCATCGCGCTGCGCGTGTGGCGCATCAGCACTGCGGCGATGGCGTTGCCCAGCACGAAGGCGGGCATGATCATCGCCGCCAGGTTGGCGCGGAGGTCCTCGAACGGGCTCACGTAGCCCGACGCCGGCAGCCAGCCCAGGTGCACCGAGAACAGCATGATGAGCATGATCCCCAGCCAGAAGTTGGGCGTGGACAGCCCCCACAGCGCGACTGCGTTGGCGGCGTAGTCCCACCACGTGCCCTTGGCGATGGCCGAGACGATGCCCGCGGGGATGCCGATGACGAGCGCGATCACGATGGCGAGGAGCGCGAGCTCGAGGGTCACGGGGAGCTTCTCCGCGATGAGCGCCGTCACCGGCTGCTGCATGCGAAGCGACTCGCCCAGGTCGCCGCGCGCCACGCCACCCAGCCAGTACGCGTAGCGCACCGGCAGCGGCTCGTCGAGGTGCATCTTCGCGCGCAGGTACGCGACCACGCCCAGGTCGCGTTCCTCGCCGGCGAGGACGATCGCGGGATCGCCGGGCAGGAGCTGCTGCAGCCCGAAGATCAGGATGGTGACGAACAGCAGCGTCGGCAGGATCGTGAGGAGCCGCCGCGTGAGGAAGGCCCCCACGGCGTCAGTTGAGCTTCAGCCCCTGCACGCGCACGAGGCCGTCGGGCATCGGCTTGAACCCGCCCACCTTGGACGACAGGGCCCAGAGCCAGTGGCGATGGAAGAGGTAGACGATGGGACGGTCCTTCAGCGCCACCGCCGCCAGCTGGTCGTACGCCTTCTTGCGCTCCGCGACGTCGGAGGTGGTGCGCGACTTGTTGAGGAGCTCGTCGACCTCCGCCTTGCAGTAGCCCGCGTAGTTGAGCGGCTGCTTGCACGCATCGAAGCTGTAGATGTTGCCGTCGGGGTCGGCTCGGCCGCTCCACGCGAGCACGTACGCGTCGAACTCGCCCTTGTCCGCGAGGTTGAGCGAGGTCGCGAACTCGGTCGACTGGATCTTCACGTCGATGCCCGCTTCCTTGACCATCGCCTGCACGACCTGCGCGATCTTCTGGGCGTCCGAGGTCGTCGGCGTCATCAGCGTCATCGTGGGATTGGGCATCCCCGCGGCCGCGAGCAGCGTCTTGGCCTTGGCGACGTCGCGCTTCGGCACGGGCATGCTCTTCGCATAGAACGTGTTGTCGGGCGCGACCCACTGGTTGCCGACGGTGGCCTCGCCGTCCATCGCGACCTGCACGATGCCGTCGCGGTCGAGCGCGAGCTCGAAGGCTTCGCGGACGCGGGGGTCACGGCCGATGGCCGTGGTCTTCGCCTGCTCGCTCTTGCCCACGTTGAGCGTGATGCCCTGGTAGCCGATCTCCGTGATCTTCGCGACGCGAAAGCGGCTGTCGCTCCGCAGGCCGGGCACGTCCGAGGGTGCCATGCGCTCGATCATGTCGAGCTGGCCCGACTTGAGATTCGCGAGCCGCACGGTGGAGTCGACGATGGGCAGGTAGGTGATGCGGTCGAGGAAGATCTGGCCCTTGTTCCAGTAGTTGGGATACTTCTCGAGCACGATGCGGTCCTGCGCGACGCGCTCGACGAACTTGAACGGTCCCGAGCACACCGGGTTGGCGCCAAACTTGTCGCCCGCCGCGGCCGCCGCCTTGGGGGACACCATCATGCCGGCGCGGTCGGCGAGCTGTGCGAGGAGCGGCGAGAACGGCGCGGAGAGATTGATGCGCGCCGTCATGGGATCGACGACGTCCACCGTGGTGACGAGCGCGAGCTCGCCGCGGCGATTGCTCCCGGGCATCGTCTTGTGGCGCTCGATGTTGTACTTGACGGCCGCGGCGTCGAGCTTCTCGCCGTCGTGGAACGTGACGCCCGGCCGCACCTTCACCGTCAGCGCCTTGCCGTCGGCCGACCACGCGTAGCTCTCGGCGAGCTGCGGCACGATGGCGAGCTTGTCGTCGATGTCGAAGAGCTTGTCGCACAGCGCCGCGAACACGACGCGCCCCACGAAGGTGCGCGCGAGCGTCGGGTCGAGGACGTCGGGGTCCTCCGCGAGGCCGAAGCGCAGCGTCTGCGCGGCAAGGGGTGACGCCGCGACGAGCGCGGCCAGGGCCAGGCTTGCGACACGATTCATGGGCGGCTCCTCGAGGTCGGTGTGCGGGGCAGGATAGCATCACGTCGACGCGGATCGAAACGCCGCCTGCAGCGCCTCGAGCCTCGGATTTCGCGTGGCGCCCGCTGATCCGGGCAACAGCGCCGACGGCCCGATCTCGCGCCAGAAGTGGCACGCCACCGCGTGGTCGTCGCCGTCGTCGGCCGTGAGGTCGGGCGAAGCTTCGGCGCAAAGCGGGCGGGCATGCGGGCAGCGCGTGCGGAACCGGCAGCCCGACGGCGGGTGCGCGGGGCTCGGCACGTCGCCCTCGAGCGTCACGCGCTCGCGCCTTCGCGAAGGATCGGGCACCGGGATGGCGGCCAGCAGCGCGCGCGTGTACGGGTGCCGGGGCTCGCGGAACACGGCGTCCTTGTCGCCCTGCTCGACGATGCGACCCAGGTACATCACCGCGACGCGGGTAGCGATGAACTTGACGACCGCGAGGTCGTGCGCGATGAAGATGTACGACAGGCCGAGGCGCGCCTGCAGGTCGCGCAGCAGGTTCACCACCTGCGCCTGGATCGACACGTCGAGCGCGGAGACCGGCTCGTCGCATACGATGAGCCGCGGCTCGACGGCGAGCGCGCGCGCGATGCCCACGCGCTGCCGCTGCCCGCCGGAGAACTCGTGCGGATAGCGGCGTGCGTGCTCGGGCGCGAGCCCGACGAGATGCAGGATTTCCGCGACGCGCTCGCGCCGTCGCCCCTCGGCCAGTCCGTGCAGCGCGAGCGGCTCGGCGAGCGTCTGCCCCACGGTCATCCGCGGGTTGAGCGACGCGAACGGGTCCTGGAAGATGACCGTCAGCTTGCCGCGGAGGTCGCGCATCCCGGACTCGGGCAGCGCGAGAACGTCGCGGCCCTCGAACTCGACGCTGCCCGACGTGGGCTCGACGAGGCGCAGCACGAGGCGGCCCGTCGTCGACTTCCCGCAGCCCGACTCGCCGACGAGCGCGAGCGTCTGTCCGCGCGCGACGTCGAAGCTCACCCCGTCGACAGCCTGCACGCTGCCGCTCGTGCGGCCGAAGAGCCCGCGGCGGATCGGGAAATGCTTCACGAGCGAGCGCACGCGAAGCAGCGGCGACATGCTCGCGACCTCGGTCATGGCGGCGTTCGCGCGAGGCCCGCGTCGAGCGGCGCGCGCCAGCACGCGGACTCGTGCGCGTCGCCCACGGGCATGAGCGGCGGCGCCTCCTCGCGGCAGCGATCGATCGCGAACGGGCAGCGCGGATGGAAGCGGCAGCCTCGCACCGGCCGGAACGCCGTGGGCACCTGGCCCTCGATCGCCGCAAGCCGCGATTGCGCGAGGTGGAGCTGCGGGATCGATCCCAGCAGGCCGACGGTGTACGGATGCTCGGGGCGCGCGAACAGCACGTCCACCGGCGCGCGCTCGACGATGCGCCCCGCGTACATCACCGCCACGTCGTCCGCGACCTCGGCGATCACGCCCAGGTCGTGCGTGATGAGGACGATGGCGGTGCCGGTCTCCTCGCGCAGCGCGCGCATGAGCTCCAGGATCTGCGCCTGGATGGTCACGTCGAGCGCCGTCGTGGGCTCGTCGGCGATGAGCAGCGAGGGCGACAGCGCGAGCGCCATGGCGATCATCACGCGCTGGCGCATGCCGCCCGAGAGTCGATGCGGATAGTCGTGGAAGCGCTCCTCCGGCGCGGGAATGCGCACGCGCCGCAGCATGTCGACCGCCTGCGCAGCGGCCTGCGCGCGCGTCACGTCGCGATGGCGGAGGATCGCCTCCGCGATCTGCTCGCCCACCGGGAACGCCGGGTTGAGCGACGTCATGGGCTCCTGGAAGATCATCGACAGGCGATTGCCGCGGAGCTCGCGCCACTCGGACGCCCGCATGCGCAGGAGATCGCGCCCCTCGAACAGGATCTCGCCGCCCGCGATTTTCCCCGGCGGCGACGGCACGAGGCCCATGATCGACAGCGACGTGACGCTCTTGCCGCATCCCGACTCGCCGACGATGCCGAGCGTGCGCCCGGGCTCGATCGTGAAGCTCACGCCATCGACCGCCGCGAACTCGCCGTCCTCGGTGACGAAGTGCGTGCGCAGCTCGCGGACCTCGAGCAGCGCGGTCATCGCTCGCGCGCGGCCCGGAAGCGGGCGATCTCCGACTCGATCGCCGCGCGATCGGTGACGCCGGCCGGGCGCGCGCGCGACGGCGCGCACGACAGGTACGCCTGGAAGCGCTCGAGGCTCGCCTCGTGGAGCCTGCGAAGCTCCGCGATGGGATCGGCGTGGTCGTCGACACGGAGGTCCAGGAAGGGATAGTCCTCCGTCGTGTGCACGAGGAGCGCCGCCGCCTGGCGGCCCCGCTTGTCGCCGCCCGCGGCTTCACCCGCGGCGAGCGCTTCCACGAGTCGCAGCGCGAAGGGCAGCGCGGAGAGCCGCTCGTACGCCGCGGCGGTCTGCGCGACGACCTCGGCGCCGGCGAGCATGTTGCCCGCGACCGAATAGTGCCGTCCCGCGACGTGCCCGCACCAGCCGATGCAGTCGCGGCCCGTGTGCGCGGCGGCACGGCCGGCGGCGTCGACCACGTGCAGCTGGCGCGTCTCGCGGCCCTCGTCGGCGGAAACGAGGAGGCGCACCACCTCGACGGCGGGGGTGCCCTGCGAGAGGAGGTCGAGCCCGGGACGCGCGTACAGCGGATTGACGAGCGCCTGCGTCGACAGCGCACCCGCGCCGCTCCTCGCGTGCGGGCACAGCGCACCCACCGCCAGGAAGCGGCTCGCCACCGCGACGCCGAAGGCGCCGGACGCATCGCGTGCCACGATGGACCACGTCATGACGCGATGTTAATGCAGTTGCCGCGCCCCGGGGATGCTGGCTATAGTCCGACGGCGATCCCGCTCATTCACCGGCCAGGTGCAGCGCCACTTCCCGCCGGTACGGCCGCCGCCGATGCTCCCACAGATAGATTCCCTGCCACGTCCCCAGCACGAGCTTCCCGCCGGCGAGCGGCACCGCGAGCTGCACGGCGGTGAGCGCGGCGCGCACGTGCGCGGGCATGTCGTCGGGGCCCTCCTCGTCGTGGCGGAAGAGCGGATCGCCGTCGGGCACGAGGCGCGCGAAGAAGCGCTCCAAGTCCGCGCGCACCTCCGGGTCGGCGTTCTCCTGCACGAGGAGGCTCGCGGACGTGTGGCGCACGAAGAGCGTCAGCAAGCCTTCGCGCATGCCGCTCGCCGCCACCCACTGCGCGGCCGGGCGCGTGATCTCGACGAGCCCGCGGCCGGGCGTGTCGATGCGCAGCGCATGCGAGAGCTGGCGAAGCATCTCGCAAGAATACGGCAGTTCGCGGCGAGGCTCGCGTGCCTCGCGGCGCTGTGCGCCTCGCAGGGCGTCCTTGCGCAGGGGGCCGCGACCTATCCCGTGGGGCTCCGCCAGGTCGAGCACGTCGACGAGGCGTCGGGCCGCACGCTCACGATGAACGTGTTCTACCCGGCGGCGCTGCCCGCGACACCGCCCCCGCCGGCGCCCATGGCACTGTTCACGGGCTTTCGCGTCTACCGCGACGTCGACCTCGCCGCGCGACCCGCGAAGTTCCCGCTCGTCATGCTCTCGCACGGCCGCGGCAGCACGGGGCTCGTCTACGCGTGGCTCGCGGAGCACCTGGCCGCGCGCGGCTACGTCGTGGCGGCGCTCGATCATTACCGCGCGAACGTGAACGACCGCTCCATCGTGTACCTCGCGAGCAAGCTCTGGCAGCGACCGGTGGACGTGTCGCTCGACATCACGTGGCTCACGACGCACGAGCCGTGGGCCAGCGCCATCGATGCCTCGCGCATCGGCATCGCCGGTCACTCGCAGGGCGGCTTCACGGCGCTGTGGATCGGCGACGCCAAGGTCAACCCGGAGCGCTGGCTCGCGTACCAGCGGCGGTGGAAGGGCGACCTGTCCGTGCCCGAGCACCTGCGCCACGAGATGCCGGTGGACGCGGCCCCCGCGCTCGACGTCGCCGATCCGCGCGTGAAGGCGGCGTTCGCGATGGCCCCGGGCGTCGTGCAGGCTTTCGGCATGGACGCGCAAGGCGTGTCGCAGATGCGCATCCCGGCGTTCATCGTGGTGGGCGCGGGTGACACCGTCACGCCGCCGCCCGCGAACGCCGTGTTCGCCGCCGACCATATCCGCAACGTCGACCTCCTCATCCTGCAGGGCCCGGTGGGCCACGAGATCTTCGTCAACGAGTGCACGACGGAAGGCCGCATGGAGCTGCCCGACACGTGCATCGACGCGCCTGGCGTCGATCGCGCGGCGCTTCACGCGGACATCGGCGCCGCCGCGGTGCGCTTCTTCGATCGTCATCTCGACGTCGCGAGGCCGTGAGGGACCCCGCCCGATGGCGCGCGGTGTGCCTCGCGTCCTCCGCGGCCGGCGCGGTCGCGTGCGTGCTGGCCTTCGTGCTGCCGCAGGCGCTCGCGAGCGACCCTGTGCGCACGGGGCTCTTCGCGGTCGGCCTCACCGCGGCGATCCTGGGCGGTGCCGCGGCGTGGTTCGCGCACTCGAGCCTTCGCGCGAAAGAGGCACTCGAGCGCGGCGAAGACGTCGTCGCGCGATGGCAC
>JBGAIS010000084.1:0-18545 GCA_044225355.1 Casimicrobiaceae bacterium
CGTGGGGCAGGGCCTCTCGGCCATCGTCGAGACGAGGGATCACACGCTCGTCTACGACACCGGGCCGCAGTTCAACGAGACGGCGGATGCCGGCAATCGCATCGTGGCGCCGTTCCTGCGCGCGTCGGCGCTGCGCATCGATGGCCTCGTCGTGAGTCACCAGGACCTCGATCACTCGGGAGGCGCGCTGTCCCTCCTCGACGCCGCGCCCGTCGGCTGGCTGGCCTCGTCGCTTCCCGCCGATCACCCCATCGCGCAGCGCGCAGCGCGCACGCGGCCGCCCATCGCGTGCCGCGCGGGCCAGTCGTGGACCTGGAACGGCGTTCGCTTCGACGTCCTCCATCCGGGCGACGAGGAGTACGCCGACGCATACACGAAAACCAACGACCGAAGCTGTGTCGTGCGCGTGGCCTCCGCGCACGCGAGCGTGCTGCTGACGGGCGACATCGAGGCGCGCACGGAGGCCCGCCTCGTGCGCGAGCGCGCGGCGACGCTGCGCTCGGACGTCATCGTGGTGCCGCATCACGGATCGCGCACGTCGTCGACGCTCGCGTTCATCCGCGCCGTGTCGCCGTCGGTGGCGCTCGTCGCGTGCGGCTATCGCAATCGCTTCAATCATCCGCGCGCCGACATCGTGGCGCGGTACACGACTCGCGGCGTCTCCGTGCGACGCACCGATCTCGAGGGCTCGCTTCGAATGCGTTTCGACGGCCCGGCGATGCCTGCCGTCGAAGCCGCGCGCACGACGCGCGGTCGCTACTGGCTCGACATGCCGCACGCGCGCGCCTCGCCGATCGACTGACGTACACTGCAAAGCATGCTCGCCTGCCGCGTCGTCGTCGCCTTCCTCTGGGCCCTCACGCTCGGCATCGCGCATGCGGCGGAGCTCAAGCTGTCGACGGCCGTCGGTCCCGCATTCCCGATCGGCAAGGCGGGTGCCGTGTGGGCGAAGCTGTTGACCGAGCGCACCCATGGTGCCTTCGACGTACGGCCGCATCCGGGTGCGACGCTCGCCGCGCGCGATCCGCTGCGCGAGTGGGGTGCGCTGCGCGATGGCGCCGCGGATCTCGCGGTGGGCTCCGCGCTTGCGTGGTCTGCGGAGCTGCCGGCGTTCGCGGCGTACGGCTTGCCGTGGATCGCCGTCGACGCGAACCGCTACGAAACGCTCGCGAGCGACGGCAGCGTGCGCGAGCTCGTCGCGTCGGCGGCCGCCAAGGCCGGCGTCGTGGTCGTGGCCATCGTCCCGCTCGGCGAGCGCGTGCTCGCTACCGTCAAGGCGGCCGCGACGACTCCGGCGGAGATCGCGGGCCTGCGGCTGCGCACGCAGCCGGTGCCGATCGTGACGGAGACGCTGGCCGCGCTCGGCGCGCGGCCCGAGTCGATGAGCTTCGCCGACGCGCAGGCCGCGATCGCCGCGGGCACGCTCGGCGGACAAGAGGCCACGGCGTCCACCCTCGCGGCAACGCGCGTCGCGGCGTCCGGGCTGCGATTCGTATCTCGCTGGGGCGCGTTCGGCGACGCGATGGTGTTCGCCGTGCGCCAGGATCTGTGGTCGCAGTGGAGCGCGCAGCAGCAGGCGGCGGTGAAGGACGCGGCGTTGGAGGCCGCGCGCGAGGCCGACGCCGCGGCGCGCGAGGACGCCGCCCTCGCGGAGCTCGGTCGCCAGGGCATGACGATCGTCACGCCCACGCCCGCGCAGCGCGCGGCCTTTCGCGCCGCGGCGGAGCCGGTGCACCACGTCTCAGGCGACGAAGCGGCCGATGCGAACGGCCGTCTCGCCCTTGCGCGGCCGGCGCGTGGGCATGACGAGGACCGCGTCGTCGTAGGGCGTAGTGACCGCGCGGTCGCCGTCGCGCGCGAGCAGCGACCCGCCCTTGGCCACGACCTCGAGCCCCGTGACAGGGCGGACGAACGAAAAGGCATCGGTCTCGATGGTCACGAGGTCTGTGATCTCGATCGCGCGCTGGACAGGCGGCCGGACGGCGTCGATGTGCGCGTCGAGGAAGGCCGGGTCGACGATGCCGAAGTGGCGAAGGAAGCGCAGCGCGACCTGCTTCGCGAGGACCGGCGAGGCACGCTCCCAATGCTGCCCGCACTCGACGAGGAGCGCCGCGCGCGGATCGGACTCGTCGTCGAACGCGCCGTAGTCGCGCAGCCGCTTGCCCGCGGCATGTCCCGCGTCGATGACGATGTGCATCGGCACGCCGACGGCGCGCGCGAGATCGAGGCTCTTGCGTCGCACGCCCGCCAGCACGAGCGGCGGGCAGGGCTCCGTCATGGAGTGGAGGTCGAGCAGGAAGTCGGTGTCGTCGTAGACGGGCCGCAACTCGCGTGCGCGCGCGAGCTCGCGCGACTCGCGGCTCGAGTCGAGGACGGACGCCGACCACAGCCGATTGAAATCCTCGTCGACGCAGCGCGAGGAGAAGGGATCGGCGCGATCGAAGGTGTCGTAGGCGTCGACGTTCGCGAACGTGATCGTCAGCGTGCCGCGCACCGGACGCACCTTCTCACGCAGGAGCCAATCGTTGCAGAGGGCGCCGCAGAGCTCGTTGCCGTGCGTAAGCGCCTGGACCGTCACTCGCGGCCCGGGTCGCGCCGACCCGAATCGCCAGACATAGGGAATGCCGGTGTTCCCGTCCCGCCACGGCGCGAGATCGGGCGCGTCGATCTCGATGACGGCCCGGCTCACCACGAGGTGTCCCGGGCCGCGCTTGCGATCAGGACCGCACGGCGGGACTCGCCGCGATGCGACGTTGTCCCGACACGCGTTCCGCACGACGCGATGCCGGCCGGACGCGCAGTCCGACAGGGAACTCGATCCACTCCCGTGGCTTCGGTATTCGCGATGTCGGGCACTCGCGTCCTGTCCCGCAAATGCACTCGTAAGCTCGCGGAGGAATTTGCCCTCATGCGTCGTAGCTCGGCCTCATCGTGCCACGCGGCGCGGTATGGGCCTCGCGCCCAGCCTGACGACAAATTCCAGTCGCTCCGTTTGCTTCGGTTTTTGCGGGCCAGACACCAGCGAGCGCGATCGACGCTTACGCGGCGAGCCGGTCGACGAGGCGCTGCATGAACGCTTCGCAGAGCGCCACCTGATCCAGCGATACCCACTCGTTGGGCTGGTGCGCCTGAGCGATGTGGCCCGGGCCGCAGATGATGGTGGGGACGGACGCACCGTGGAACAGCGACGCCTCCGTGCCGAACGACACCTTGCACACGCGACCTCCGGCATTGCACGCGTGGCCCAGCGTGGCGATCTCGCTGCCGTCATGCGTGTCGAAGCCCGGCAAGGTCGACAGGTGGTCGAACTCGATGAATGTGGCGGGATCGACGCGATGCATCTCCGGCAGGAAGCGCGCGGCGAATTCACGCACGTCCCGGATGAAGTGCTCGGGATCGTCGAAGGGGAGGTGGCGGATCTCGAAATCGAACGTGCAATCGCGCGGCACGATATTGAGCGCGGTTCCGCCGCGAATGATGCCGACGTGAGCGGTGGTGAACGGCACGTCGTAAGCCTGGTCTCGATGGCCGGCATCGCGGAACTCGCGAGCGCGACGCGCGATGTATGCCACGATCTCGCACGCGATCTGCACGGCGTTGACGCCGCTGGGCGTGAGCGACGAGTGCGCCTCGAAGCCGCGCACGCGGCATCGCCACGCGCGCTTGCCCTTGTGCGCGATCACGAGCTCCATGCCCGTGGGCTCGCCCACGATGCAACCCGCGGGCCGGATGCCCCGCTCGACGATGTCCGCGATGAGGCGGCGCACGCCGATGCAGCCCACTTCCTCGTCGTACGAGAGCGCGAAGTGCAGCGGCTTGTTCACGCCGCGCCGGACGAATTCCGGGACGAACGAAAGGCCGACCGCGGAGAAGCTCTTCATGTCGGTCACCCCGCGGCCGTACAGGCGGTCGTCGCGCAGCGTGACGCAGAAGGGGTCGGTGTCCCACGGCTGGCCCTCGACCGGCACGACATCCGTGTGGCCGGACAGCACGATGCCCCCTTCGGTCGCGTTGCCGTCGACCGCCGCGAGCGTGGCGAACAGGTTGGCCTTGCGCCGGTCGTCGTCGAACGTGAGCGAGCACGCGAAGCCGTAACCCTCGAGATACTGTCGCGCCCATTCGATCAGGGCGAGGTTCGAGTCGCGGCTCGTCGTGTCGTAGCCCACGAGCTTGCGGATGAGATCGAGCGATCGGAGGTCGTCGGCGCGGACGGAAGCGGTGTCGACGACGGGGGGACGGACGGCGGCCAGCGTGGCGGGAGCGTTCATGGGGAACCTTCCACGACCTAAATGGGGAGGATAGCACCGGACGCGCGCGGAACCAACGCTGCGCTGCGGCGTCCGCTATGATGCTTTGCGAACGATCGTCCCTTTCCGGAGAGCATATCGATGGCTCGTCTACTCGTCGCGCTGGCGATATTCGCCGCGTGCATCGCGTCCCATGCGCAGACCCCGTTGCCGCTCGAGCGCATCAAGCTGCCGGCCGGCTTCGTCATCGAGCTGGTCGCGATGGTCCCGTCCGCGCGGGGCATGGCGTTCGGCCGCGACGGGACGCTCTTCGCGGGATCGCGAAGCGGCAGCGTGTACGCGGTGACGCTGCCGCGCGACGGCGCGCAGGCGCGGGTTCGCACGATCGCCACCGGCCTGCGCGATCCTGTGGGGGTCGCGTATCGCGACGGCGCGCTTTACGTCTCGGCGGTGAGCCGCATCCTTCGCTTCGACGACATCGAGCGAAAGCTCGATGCGCCGCCGGCGCCGGTCGTCGTGACCGACGCCTATCCCACCGACGGCCACCACGGCTGGAAATTCATCGCGTTCGGGCCCGACGGCAAGCTCTACGTGCCGGTGGGGGCACCGTGCAACATCTGCGATCCCGACTCGAGCACGTACGCCAACATCACGCGCATGAACGCCGACGGCAGCGGCCGCGAGGTCGTCGCCCGCGGCGTGCGCAACACCGTCGGCTTCGACTGGCATCCGGTGACGAAGGAGCTCTGGTTCACGGACAACGGCCGCGACATGCTCGGCGACAACGTCCCGCCCGACGAATTGAATCGCCTGGAGAAGGTCGGCGCGCACTTCGGATACCCGTTCTGCCATGGCGGCACGATCCAGGACCCGGAGTTCAACAAGCGGCCCTGCAGCGAGTTCGTGCCGCCGGTGCAGAACCTGGGGCCGCACGTGGCGTCGCTCGGAATGCGCTTCTACACGGGCACGCAGTTCCCGCCGGAGTACCGCAACCAGGTATTCATCGCCGAGCATGGCTCGTGGAATCGCAGCCAGAAGATCGGTTACCGCGTCTCGATGGTGAAGCTCGACGCCAGCGGCAAGTCGCTGGGGTACGTGCCATTCGCGGAGGGATGGCTCGACGGCGCCACCGCATGGGGACGCCCCGCGGACGTGATCGTCGCGCCCGATGGGTCGCTCCTCGTGAGCGACGACGGCGCCGGCGCGATCTACAGGATCCGCTACCGGCGATGACATGACTCGACCCGGCGTGCGCCTCGCAATGTCAGGCCGCGCCGGGTCGGGTCGCTAAGCGCCGCGGCGTTCTAGACCCGCGGCTCGCCCGCGTCGTTGACGAGGATCGTCGATCCCGGCGGAGAGGTGAGCTGCACGCGATGCTCGGCGCCGCGGAAGACGTACGTCACGTCGAAATAGTCGGGGCGTCCGCTTCGCTGCGCGTACTCGCAGCGCTGAACGTCCTGCGTGACCGTCTGGCCGCCATACTGGCTGCCGACGTTCGCGCCCACGGCACCGCCCGCGACGGCGCCGACGCCGGTGGCGACGTCACGTCCGCGGCCGCTGCCCACCTGATGGCCGAGGATGCCGCCGATGACGGCGCCCGCGATGGCACCCGGGATCGCGTTGCTCGACGACGTCGTGGTCTGCTGCTCGACCCAGCATCGCTGCTCCGGCGGCCCGACCACCGCGCGGACCGACGTAACGGGAACCTCGAAGGTGCGCTCGCTCGGGCGGCGGCGATAATCGTAGTTGCCCGACGAAGAGTACAGCGGGGGCGGGTTGCGGCTGTATTGCGCGTCGACCGGTCTCACGGAGGAGATGCGATCGTTGAGTCCCATGGCCGCGAGGTTCGCGTAGCTTCCCGGGCGCAGCGTCGTGCACGCGCCGCCGTAGCGCCGGTCGTTGCACACTTCCCACCATCCGCCGCGCACCACCACGGACGACGCGGTGTCGTTGAATCCCGCGCGCTCCAGGTTGCTCACCGGTCGATCGGTGGTGAACGAGCGTCCGGCGAATCCATCGTGCTCGAAGAACGTGACCTGCGCCGAAGCGGCGGTGGCGCACGCCGCCACGGCCAGCGCGAGGGTTCGAACGGTCAATCTCCTCTTCCTGATGCTCGTGTTCATGCCTGTCTCCTTGCGATGTCGTGAATGCATCGACAGCGTGGCATTCCTTCGACCCGCGCGTTACGCGGCAAGGGTCGCTTTGCGCGTGGGAGCGTCGCGCGCGACGCCGTAGGAGGCTTCCGACGGTCCTGGCCCCAGCACGCGGCATGAAAGAAAAACGGCGCCGCGAGCGACGGCGCCGTCGTGCGAAGGATCTCGCCGTCCGACTCAGTAGGGCGCGGGGACCACGCCGGGTGGAGGGTAGCCCGCGGGAGGCGGCACGACCACCGAAGGCGGCGCGTAGACGACCGGTGCGGGCACGACGACCCGATACGGCCTGTAGTACGGGCGATACACCACGGGAGCCGGGCGATAGTAGTACGGGCGATAGTACGGGCGGTACGGCGCGCCGTAGAACGGCTGGCCCGCGGACACGGCGATGCCGGGCGCCGCGACCGATACGCTCCACGCGACGTTGCCGCCCGCCCAGGCGGCGGCAGGGAACAAGGTGGTGGCGCCGACCGTGGCGGCGGCCGCGACGAGATGTGCGATCTTCATGAGGCTGTCTCTCCTTTCGTCGGGACTCGGCATGGCTCGCCGGCCCTCGCGTCCAAGAACGTCACCCGAGCCCGGCCGGTTGACCCCCGCATCACGGCGTTGCGCCTTGTTACAAATGGAAACCGATGCGCTATCCTTCCCGCACGCCCTCCGGAGATTTCCGCATGCGCCTCGCCCGCTCGCTCGCCGCGCTCGTCCTCACGTTCCCGCTCGCGCTCCTGACCCACGCCGCCAACCTGACGATCGGCCTCGGCACCGACGTCACCGCGGTCGACCCGCACTATCACAACCTCACGCCGAACAACAACGTCGCAAGCCACCTGTACGGCTACCTGGTCGAGCGCAACGAGAAGTCGCAGATGGTCCCGGGACTCGCCACGGAATGGAAGGCGATCGATCCCACCACGTGGGAGTTCAAGCTGCGCCGGGGCGTCAAGTTCCACGACGGGAGCGACTTCACGGCGGCCGACGTGGTGGCCTCCATCGAGCGCGTCCCGAAGGTCCCCAACAGTCCGTCGCCGTTCACCGCGTACACGAAGCAGATCCAGAAGATCGAGGTGGTGGACCCGTACACGATCCGCCTCAAGACCGCGCTGCCCTACCCGCTCATGCCCTCGGACATGACGCAGGTCGCGATCATCTCGAAGCAGTTCGTCAATGCGAGCACCGAGGACTTCAACTCGGGGAAGGCGGCGATCGGCACCGGCCCTTACAAGCTCGTCAAGTTCACGAAGGGTGATCGCATCGAGCTCGCCCGCAACGACGCGTACTGGGCTGGCAAGACGCCGTGGGACAAGGTCACGATGCGCAGCGTGACCAACGACGCCGCGCGCGTGGCCGCGCTGCTTGCGGGCGACGTCCAGGTTATCGAGAACGTGCCGACGTCGGACGTCGCCAAGCTCAAGACGGACAAGAAGCTCTCGATCTATCGCCAGACGGCGGACCGCCTCATGTACGTCCACATGGACAGCGACCGCAACGTGACGCCGATGGTGACCGCGAAGGACGGCAAGCCGCTCGACAGGAATCCGCTCAAGGACCCGCGAGTGCGCAAGGCGCTGTCGAAGCTGATCAACCGCCCGGCCATCGTCGAGCGCGTGATGGAAGGGGAGGCCATCCCCGCGGGGCAGCTCGTGCCCGACTTTCTCTTCGGCGCGACGAAGAACCTGAAGGTCGAGGCCTACGATCCCGAAGGTGCGAGGAAGCTCCTCGCCGAGGCAGGCTACCCCGACGGCTTCAAGGTCACCCTGCACGCGACCAACAACCGCTACGTCAACGATGCCAAGATCGCGCAGGTCATCGCGCAGATGTGGACGCGCGGCGGCATTCCCACGGAGGTCGTCGCGATGCCCTCCGCGACATTCTTCCCGCAAGCCACGGACCTGAAGTTCAGCGTGCTGCTCGCGGGCTGGAGCACGGGCACCGGCGAGTCCTCGTCGACGCTCAAGGCGCTCCTCATGACGTTCAACAAGGACAAGGGCTACGGCACGGCGAATCGCGGCCGCTACTCGAACACCAAGGTGGATGCGCTGACCGAGGACGCGCTCATGACGGTCGACGACGTCAAGCGCGAGGCGTACCTTCAGCGCGCGGCGGAGCTCGCCGTCGGCGACACAGGCCTCATCCCGCTGCACTTTCAGGTCAGCCTGTGGGCGACGCGCGATGGCATCCAGTACACGCCGCGCGTGGACGAGCAGACGCTCGCGTGGAAGTTCGTTCCCGCCAAGCGCTGACCGGCGCATGAACGCCTCCGCGCCCCGCTGGCCCGCCATCACCACGCCGCCCGCGAGCTTCATCGGCAACGCGTGGCGCGAGCCCGCCGGCGGCCGCACGCTGCCGATGGTCGATCCTTCCGACGGTGCGCCGTTCGCGTCCATCGCGCGCGGCGAGGCGGCCGACGTCGACGCGGCGGTGCGTGCGGCGCACGCCGCGCGCGAAGGCTCGTGGGGGCGCCTCGCGCCCGTCGATCGCGGGCGCATGCTCGCGGCCATCTCGCGGGCCATCGCCGCGCACGCGGACGAGCTGGCGCTCGTCGAGGCACGCGATTGCGGCAAGCCGCTCGCGCAGGCCCGCGCCGACGTCGCGGCGTGCGCGCGATACTTCGAGTTCTACGCGGGCGCCTGCGACAAGCTGCACGGCGAGACGCTGCCGTTCACCGACGGCTACACCGTCCTCACGTGGCGCGAGCCGCACGGCGTGACGGGGCACATCATCCCCTGGAACTATCCCCTGCAGATCTTCGGCCGCTCGGTGGGCGCATCGCTCGCGGCGGGCAACGCGTGCGTGGTCAAGCCGGCGGAGGATGCGTGCCTCTCGCTCCTTCGCGTGTGCGAGCTCGCGGCCGAGGCGGGACTGCCCGCCGGCGCGCTCAACGTGGTGACCGGCCTCGGGCGGGAGGCGGGCGCGGCGCTCGCGGCGCATCCGGGCATCGCGCACCTCTCGTTCACCGGCTCGCCTGTCACGGGCGCGCAGGTCGCCGCCGCCGCCGCGGCGCGGCATTGCCCCGTCACGATGGAGCTCGGCGGCAAGTCGCCTCAGATCGTGTTCGACGACGCCGACGTCGACGCCGCGCTGCCGGCGCTCGTCAACGCGATCGTGCAGAACGCCGGGCAGACGTGCTCGGCCGGCAGCCGCCTCCTCGTGCAGGCCTCGCGCTACGAGGAAGTGCTGGCGCGGCTCGGCGAGCGCTTCGCGGCGCTGCGTGCGGGTCCCGCGCTCGCGGATCTCGACTGCGGGCCGCTCATACGGGCCTCGCAGCTCGAGCGCGTGCGCGGCTTCCTCGACGAGGCCGCGCACGACGGCCTGGCGGTCGTCGCCCGAGGCGTCATTGCCGCCGACGCGCCCGCCGGGGGCTTCTACGTGGCGCCCACGCTGTTGCGCGACGTGCCCGCCGCGCACCGGCTCGCGCGCGACGAGGTGTTCGGTCCGCTGCTCGCGGCCATGGCCTTCGACGACGAGGCCGAGGCCCTGCGCCTCGCCAACGGCACCGAGTTCGGGCTCGTCGCGGGCGTGTGGACGCGCGACGGCGCGCGGCAGCTCCGCATGGCGCGCGGGCTGCAAAGCGGCCAGGTGTTCGTCAACAACTACGGCGCGGGCGGCGGCGTCGAGCTGCCCTTCGGCGGCGTCAAGCACTCGGGCCACGGCCGCGAGAAAGGCTTCGAGGCGCTGTACGGATTCACGACGCTCAAGACCGTCGTGCTGCGTCACGGATAGCAGAGGGGATAGCGAAGGAACCATGCGACTCGTCAACAAGATCGCCGTCATCACCGGCGCGGGCTCGGGCTTCGGCCGCGGCATCGCGCAGCGCTTCGCCGCGGAGGGCGCGCGCGTCGTGCTGAACGACCTCGACGCCGAGAACGGCGAGCGCACCGCGCAGGACATCGTCGACGCCGGCGGCAAGGCGCGATTCATCGCGGGCGACGTCTCGCGCGACGTCGACGTGAAGCGCCTCGTCGACTTCACGCTCGCCACGTTCGGCGGCGTCGAGATCGTCGTCAACAACGCGGGAACGACGCATCGTAACCAGCCGATGCTCGACGTCACGGAAGAGCAGTTCGACCGCATCTACGCGGTTAACGTGAAGAGCCTCTTCCTCACGGCGAAGCACGCCGTGCCGCACATGCGCGCGCGGCGCAACGGCGTGTTCATCACCATTGCTTCCACGGCCGGCGTGCGGCCGCGGCCTGGGCTCACGTGGTACAACGGCAGCAAGGGCGCCGCGATCGTCACGTCGCGCTCGATGGCCGCGGAGCTCGCGAAGGACAACATCCGCGTCAACGTCATCAATCCGGTGGCGGGCGAGACGGGCATGCTCGCTCAGTTCATGGGCGAGGACACGCCGGAGCGTCGCGCGCAGTTCGTCGCGTCGATCCCCCTCGGGCGCCTCTCGCAGCCCACGGACATTGCCACCGCCGCGGTGTTCTTCGCCTCCGACGAGGCGTCGTTCATCACGGGCGCCTGCCTCGAGGTCGACGGCGGCCGCTGCGTTTAGGAAAGCGCTGCCCTTGCCCTTCCGGCCGCAAAGGGCGCGGCGCTGGCGTCACGTGATGCGCTGGCCCCGCGGACGCCTCTTCCAGGCGTTCTCCAGGCGTTTGCCGGACTACCCCGCGACGATCTTGCGGCCGCGAAGCTCCGCGATGCGCTCGTCGTCGTAGCCCAGCTCGCGCAGCACCTCGACGGTGTGCTCGCCGAGCCGCGGGCCGCCGCCGTCGAAGTCGCCGGGCGTGGCGGACAGGCGCGGGACCACGCCGGGCACCTTGAGGGTGGCGCCGCCGCCGGTGCGAACCTCGCGGATCATGTCGCGGGCTCGATAGTGCGCGTCGGCCGCGATGTCCCGGATGGTGTAGATCCTCGATGCCGGCACGTCCGCCTTCTCCATCGCGGCCAGGATCTCGTCCGGCGTGTGCGCGAGCGTCCACGCCTCGATCTCGCGGTCGAGCCAGTCCTGCCTCGCGGCGCGGCCGTCGTTGTGCGCGAGCCCGGTGTCCGCCGCGAGGTCGTCGCGGCCCATCGCGAGGCACAGCCGCCTGAAGATGGAGTCGCCGTTGCCGGCGATGAGGACGTAGCTTCCGTCGCTCGCGCGATACGCCGACGTGGGCGCGATGCCCGGCAGGATCGAGCCCGTGCGCTCACGCACCGCGCCGAATGCGTCGAACTCCGGCAGGAGCGACTCCATGACCGAGAATACGGATTCGTACAACGCGACGTCGACGACCTGCCCGACGCCGGTCTTGCGCCGGTGCTCGATCGCGAACATCGCGCCGATGACGCCGTACAGCGCCGACAGCGTGTCGCCGATGGAGATGCCCGTGCGCGACGGCGGCCGATCCGGCGTTCCCGTGACGTAGCGCAGGCCGCCCATCGCCTCGCCGATGACGCCGAAGCCCGGCCGCTCGTGATACGGGCCCGTCTGGCCGTAGCCCGAGATGCGCACCATCACGAGCCCGGGGTTCGCCTTGGACAGCGACTCGTAGCCCAGCCCCCATTCCTCGAGCGTGCCGGGACGGAAGTTCTCGACCACGATGTCGGCCTGCTCGGCCAGCGCCCGCGCCACGGCCTGCCCCTCGGGCGAGCGGAGGTCCACGGCGACCGAGCGCTTGTTGCGGGATTGCACGTGCCACCAGACCGACGTGCCGTCCTTCATGTAGCGCCACTTGCGCAGGGGGTCGCCGTGTCCCGGCGGCTCGAGCTTGACGACGTCGGCCCCGAACTCCGCGAGGATCTTCGCGCAGAACGGCCCGGCGATCAGCGCGCCCATCTCGAGCACCTTCATCCCCGCCAGCGGTCCCGTCCCTGCCATGCGCCTCCCTGCCTTCGTCCGTTCGCGTCCCGCCGATTCTAGCCCGGCGGCGGTCGCGGCCCCCCGCGCCGACGCTCTCGCGGGCGGCCTGCCTTGTGCAGGGGCCTTTGTGAAATAATCGCCTCATGCTCGACAGCGCCGTGCAAGCGGAGCTGGCGGCGATCCTGCCCCCGGCCGCGTTGCTCCTTTCACCCGAAGAGACCAAGCCGTACGAGTGCGACGGCCTGACGCTGTTTCGCGCGCAGCCGGCGGCCGTCGTTCTTCCCGAGACCGAGGCGCAGGTCGTCGCCATCCTCAAGGCGTGCCACGCGGCGAGCGTGCCCGCGAAGTTCAAGCGCATCCTGGCGATCGATCCCATCGCGCGCACGGCCATCGTGCAGCCGGGCGTGCGCAATCTCGCCATCTCCGAGGCCGCGGCGCAGCATGGCCTCTACTACGCACCGGACCCGTCCTCGCAGATCGCGTGCTCCATCGGCGGCAACGTCGCGGAGAACGCGGGCGGCGTGCATTGCCTCAAGTACGGACTCACGGTGCACAACGTGCGCCGCGTGCGCGGCGTCCTCGTCACCGGAGAGGTCGTCGAGTTCGGCGGCGAGTCGCTCGACAGCGCGGGCTACGATCTCCTGGCGCTCGTCAACGGCAGCGAGGGCCTCCTCGCGGTCACCACCGAGATCACGGTGAAGCTCTTGTCGAAGCCGCAGCTCGCCCAGGTAGCGCTCGCCGCGTTTGCCGATATCGAGAAGGCCGGCGCGGCCGTCGGCGCCATCATCGGCGCGGGCATCGTTCCCGCGGGCCTCGAGATGATGGACCAGCCCGCGACCCGCGCGGTCGAGGAGTTCGTGCACGCCAACTATCCGCTCGACGCGGCGGCCGTCCTGCTCGTCGAGTCCGACGGGACGGTCGAGGAAGTCGCGGCGGAGATGGCCGAGATCAGGCGCATCCTCACGGCATCGGGTGCGACCGAGATCCGCGTGTCGCGCGACGAGGCGCAGCGGCTCCTGTTCTGGTCCGGGCGCAAGGCGGCGTTCCCGGCCGTGGGGCGCATCTCGCCCGACTACTATTGCATCGACGGCACCATCCCGCGCAAGGCGCTGCCGCAGGTGCTGCGCGCGATCGCGACGTGGTCGAAGGAGTACGGCCTGCCGTGCGCCAACGTTTTTCACGCGGGTGACGGCAACCTGCATCCGCTCATCCTGTTCGACGCGAACAAGGAAGGCGAGACCGCGCGAACCATCGAGTTCGGCGATCGCATCCTCGAGCTCTGCATCGAGGTGGGTGGCACCGTGACGGGCGAGCACGGCGTCGGCGTCGAGAAGCTCGCGACGATGTGCCGGCAGTTCGGCGCGCCCGAGCTCTCGCGCTTCCACGGCATCAAGGAGGCGTTCGACGCGAAGCGCCTGCTCAATCCCGGCAAGGCCGTCCCGACGCTGCGGCGATGCGCCGAGGGCGGCCGCATGCATGTCCATCACGGCGAGCTCGCGCACCCCGAGCTGCCTCGTTTCTAAAGAAAGACGTCCCATGAACGCACGCGATCCCCTGCGCGCCCGCGCAAGCCACGACGACACGTCCTCCGTCGTCACCACGCTCACGCGCGACTTCGGCGACCGCGCGAAGACCGCGCTCGCCATTCGCGAGCAGCACGCGCACGGCGAGGCGATGCCCGATTCCGCGCTTCCCGACGTCGTCGTGTATCCGCACACGAACGAGGAGGTCGCGGGCATCGTGCGCCTGTGCCACGCCGCGCGCGTGCCGGTCATCGCGTTCGGCGTCGGCACCTCGCTCGAGGGCCACGTCGCGGCGCTGTATGGCGGCGTGTGCATCGACCTGTCCGAGATGAAGCGCGTCCTCGCCGTCAACGTCGACGACCTCGACTGCCGCGTGCAGGCGGGCGTGACGCGCGAGCAGCTCAACGCCGAGCTGAAGGGCACGGGTCTCTTCTTCCCGATCGACCCCGGCGCGAACGCGACGCTCGGCGGCATGACCTCGACGCGCGCGTCGGGCACCAATGCCGTGCGCTACGGGACGATGCGCGAGAACGTGCTGGGCCTCACGGTCGTCACCGCCGACGGTCGCATCATCCGTACCGGCAGCCGCGCGAGAAAATCGTCGGCGGGCTACGACCTCACGCACCTCTTCGTGGGCGCGGAAGGCACGCTCGGCGTCATCACCGAGATCCAGCTCCGGCTGTACGGCGTGCCCGAGGCCATCTCGGCGGCGGTGTGCCAGTTCCCGGACCTTCGCTCCGCGGTGACCACGGTCATCCACGCGATGCAGATGGGCATTCCGGTTGCGCGCATCGAGATCCTCGACGCGCTGCAGATGCAGGCGTGCATCGCGTACTCGAAGCTCGAGGGCTACGAGGCCAAGCCCACGCTGCTGTTCGAGTTCCACGGCACGTCCAATGCCGTCAAGGAGCAGGCCGAGCTCATGGAGCAGATCTCGGGCGAGCAGGGCGGCAGCGCGTTCCAGTGGGCCACCAACCCCGAGGATCGCTCGCGCCTGTGGAAGGCTCGCCACAACGCCTATTACGCCGCGCTCTCGCTCTCGCCCGGCAAGCAGGCGTACTCGACCGACGCGTGCGTGCCCATCTCGCGGCTCGCGGATTGCCTCCTCGAGACGCGCGAGGATCTCGACCGCGAGGGCGTCATCGCGCCCATCGTGGGGCACGTGGGCGACGGCAACTTCCACGTCCTCATCCTCTTCGATCCGGCCAGGCCCGAGGAGCGCGCGAAGGCCGACGACATTGCGCGCCGCGTGAGCCTTCGCGCGATCTCGATGGGCGGCACGTGCACCGGCGAGCACGGCGTAGGCATCCACAAGCTCGACGCGCTCGTCGCGGAGCACGGCGAGGCGGTCGACCTCATGAGGACCATCAAGCGCGCGTTCGATCCGCTCGACATCATGAATCCCGGCAAGACCATCCCCCTTTGAGCATGGTCCCTTGAACATGGCTTACACCCTCTACATCGGCAACAAGAACTACTCGTCGTGGTCGCTTCGCGGGTGGTTCGCCGCGAAGCTTTCGGGGGCGCCGTTCCGCGAGGTGAAGATCCAGCTCCGGGGAACCTACAACCCCGACAACCGCTCGTTCTCGCCGACGGCGCTGGTGCCCGCGCTGCACGATGGCGCGATACAGGTGTGGGATTCGCTCGCCATCGGCGAGTACCTGGCCGAGCGCCACCGCGGCATGTGGCCGGAGGATCCCGCGGCGCGCGCCTGGGCGCGCAGCATCGCGTGCGAGATGCACTCGGGCTTCGGGTCGCTGCGCAACGAGATGGCGATGTGCGTCCGCGAGCGCGTCGACGTTCGCCCCTGGTCGGAAGGCCTCGCGGCGAACATCGCGCGCGTCGAGGAGATCTGGGCCGAGACGCGACGGCGCTACCGCAAGGGCGGGCCGTACCTCGGGGAGAGATCGCTCGCGGATGCGTTCTACGTGCCCGTCGCGTTCCGGTTCAGGACCTACGGCGTGCAGCCGAAGGGCACCGCGGGCGAGTACCTTGCGGCGATACTCGCGCATCCGTTCACGCGCGAGTGGGAGGCCGACGCGCTCGCGGAGAAGGAAGTGCTCGAGGTCGACGACCCCCGCGTGATCTACCGCGACAAGATCGCTGCCAACGGCAGCTAGCTTCGGATGGATCCCGCCCTCGATGCGATCGCTGCGCGCATCCGCGACGCGGGCGCTTCCGGTGCGCCGTTGCGCATCCGCGGGGGCGGGACAAAGGACTTCTACGGCGGCGCGCTCGAAGGCGACATCATCGACACGCAGGCGTACGCCGGCATCATCGACTACGAGCCGACGGATTCGTCATCACCGCGCGTGCGGGGACTCGCTCGCGGCGGTCGAGGAGCGCGATGCGCGCGCGCGGCCAGATGCTCGCGTTCGAGCCGCCCCGCTTCGGCGCCGGCGGGACGCTGGGAGGCGCCACCGCGTGCGGCCTGTCGGGGCCGCGGCGCCCGTATGCCGGCGCGGTGCGTGACATGGTGCTCGGCGTGAAGGTCCTCGACGGCGCGGGCGAGCACCTGTCGTTCGGCGGGCGCGTGATGAAGAACGTCGCGGGCTTCGATGTGTCGCGCCTCATGACCGGCGCGCTAGGCACGCTCGGCGTCGTCACGGAGGTGTCGCTCAAATGCCTGCCGCTGCCGCGCAGCGAGGCGACGATCGCGATGCAGTGCTCGGCCGACGAGTCCATCCGCCGCGCCAACGAATGGGGCGGCCAGCCCTTCCGCTGTCCGCCACCTGCTTTCACGACGGCCGCTTGCGCGTCCGCTCTCCGGTGCGCAGCCCGCCGTGGAGGCGGCAATCCGCGCAGCTCGGCGGCGAGCGCGTGACGGACGCCGACGCGCTGTGGACCAGCGTGCGTGACCAGACGCACGCGTTCTTCGCCACCGCGGCGAAGGACGGCCGATCGCTGTGGCGGCTGTCGGTGCGCTCGACGGCCCCGTACACCGATTTCGGTGGCGACCAGCTCATCGAATGGGGCGGCGCGCTGCGTTGGCTCGTGGCGGGCGAGCGCGTCGACGTCGCGAAGGTGCGCGCGTGGGCGCTTCGCACGGCGGGCATGCGACGGCGTTCCGCGGCGCGAGCAAGTCGACGGACGTCTTCCAGCCGCTCGACGCAACCATGACGGCCCTGCACCAAAGGCTCAAGTCGGTGTTCGACCCCAAGGGCGTGTTCAATCGCGGGCGGCTCGTGCCCGGCATGTAGATGAAGACCGATCCGCCCCGAGTTCCGCAGGACACCTACGACGGCCGCGAGGCCGACGCGATCCTGCGCTCCTGCGTTCATTGCGGGTTCTGCACGGCCACGTGCCCCACGTACCAGATCCTGGGGGACGAGCTCGACGGCCCGCGCGGCCGCATCTACCTCATCAAGCAGGTGCTCGAGGGCGCGCCGGTCACGCCGAAGACGCAGCTGCATCTCGACCGCTGCCTCACCTGCCGCAATTGCGAGACGACCTGTCCGTCGGGTAGTCCAGTACGCCGCCTCGTGGACATCGGGCGGCGCATCGTCGAGTCCAAGGTGCCGAGGCCCGCCGCGGAAAGCGCTCAGCGCTGGATGCGCTCGGCTGCGCGCTGTTTCCGCGCGCAAGGCTCTACGGCGCGCTCGGGGGGACGCCTTCCTCAAGGGCCTGCTGCCGCGCGAGCTGGGCGATCACATCCCGGGCTCGAGCCCCGCCGGCGCGTGGCCCGCGCCGCGCCATGCGCGCAAGGCGCTGATCGTCGAGGGCTGCGTGCAGCCCGCGCTCAAGCCCAACATCGACGCCGCGTGCGCGCGCGTGCTCGATCGCATCGGCATCTCGCCGTTGCGCGTCGTCGGCGCCGGTTGTTGCGGGGCGCTGTCGCATCATCTCTCCGCGGAGGACGAGGCGCGCGACATCGTCCGCCGCAACATCGACGCGTGGTGGCCGCTCGTCCAGCGCGGGCTCGAGGCCATCGTGGTCACCGCGAGCGGCTGCGGCGTCATGGTCAAGGACTACGGCCACTTCCTGGCGCACGACCCGGTCTACGCCCGGAAGGCTAAGCAGGCGGAGCTGCGCGCGGATCCCATCGAGATCGTGATGCCGGAGTGGAAGACGATCGCCCCGATGATCGCGATGGACCAGGGCCCGCAGCGCATCTCGTTCCATCCCCCGTGCACGCTGCAGCACGGGATGCGCATACGCGGGCAGGTGGAGGAGATCCTGCTCGCCATCGGGCACTCGCTCCTGCCCGTCGCCGACACGCACCTGTGCTGCGGCTCGGCGGGCACGTACTGGCGCTGCGCAGCCCAGCAACGTCCGGCCAGCTTCGCGCCGGCAAGCTGAAGGCGCTCGAGGCCTCGCGCCCCGACGTGATCGTCACCGCCAACATCGGCTGCCTCACCCACCTCGAGTCCGGGACCGAGACGCCGGTACGGCACTGGATCGAGCTTCTCGACACGCGCATGTTCGCTCCCCAACGCCCCGCATGAGCCACGACGTCCCCGCCGCCCCAGCCGATCCGCGCGAGCACACGCGCTCCGATTACTGAAGAGCCTCTTCCCATCGCGACGCGCTGGATGGACAACGACAGCTACGGCCACGTGAACAACGTGACGTACTACTCGTACTTCGACACCATCGTCAACGAGCATCTCATCAACGTCGCCGGTCTCGACATCCGCGAAGGCGCGGTGGTGGGACTCGTGGTCGAGATCGCGCCGCTTCTACCGGTCGCTTCCTGCTCTGGAGACCATCGACGCCGGCATGCGCATCGCGAAGCTCGGCCGCAGCTCCGTCACGTACGATCGCGCTCTTCCGCCAGGGCGATGCCACGCCCGCGGCCACCGGCCGCTTCGTGCACGTGGCCGATCGCGCGTCG
>JBGAIS010000085.1:0-17289 GCA_044225355.1 Casimicrobiaceae bacterium
TCGGGCAACGGGCAGAAGGAGCTCATGGCCGCGCTCTCGGGCGAGCGCACGCTCGACTCGGCCGACGCCATCACGATCCTCGGCACGCCCGCGGGGCGGCTCGACGCCGCGCAGCGCCGCGCGCTCGGCTTCGCCTTCGTCCCCGAGGAGCGGCTCGGCCGCGGCGCCGTCCCCGAGATGTCGCTCGCCGACAACGCGCTCCTCTCGGCGCACCGCGAAGGCATGGTCTCGCACGGCTTCGTGCGCGATCGCGTGGTGCGGCAGTTCGCGGAAGACACCATCCGCGAGTACGGCGTGAAGGCGGGCGGGCCGGACGCCGCGGCGCGAAGCCTCTCGGGCGGCAATTTGCAGAAGTACATCGTGGGCCGCGAGATCCGCCAGCGGCCGCGACTCATGATCGCCGCGCAGCCCACGTGGGGCGTGGACGTGGGCGCGGCGGCGCAGATCCGCCAGGCGCTCCTCGACCTTCGCGACAGCGGCGTCGCGGTGCTCGTCGTGTCGGAGGAGCTGGACGAGCTCTTCGAGGTCTGCGACCGGCTCGCGGTGATCGCGCAAGGGCGCCTGTCCGATCCGAAGCCCGTGCGCGAGACCAACGCGGAGGAGATAGGCCTCCTCATGTCGGGATCGTTCGTGAGCGCGGATGCCGCGCCCGCTCACGCGTTCTCGCCCGCGGGCGTCATCCGGTGAGGGCCCGCGCATGAAGATCAGGCTCGAGGCGCGCCCGGAGCCGTCCCGGATCGCCAAGTGGCTGTCGCCGCTGTTCGCGACCATCGCGGTGGTCGCGATCGGCGTCGCGCTCTTCGCGGCGATGGGCAAGGATCCTTGGCAGGCGACGTACACGTTCTTCATCGACCCCATCGACACGCTCTACGACGTGGGCGAGCTCCTGCTGAAAGCCACGCCGATCATGCTGTGCGCGGTGGGCCTCTCCGTGGGTTACCGCGCGAACGTGTGGAACATCGGCGCCGAAGGCCAGCTCATCATGGGCGCCATCGCGGGGGGCGGGGTCGCGCTCGCGTTCCAGGACGTCGATACGCGGTGGGTGCTGCCGCTCATGCTGCTCGCGGGCATGGCGGGCGGCATGCTGTGGGCGGCCATCCCTGCCTTCCTGCGCACGCGCTTCAACGCGAACGAGATCCTCGTCTCGCTCATGCTCGTGTACGTCGCGTCGCTCGTGCTGTCGCTTCTCGTGCACGGCGCGTGGCGCGATCCGGAAGGCTTCAACTTCCCGCAGTCGAAGATGTTCGCGGAGCACGCGATCCTGCCGAACCTCGTGCCGGAGACGCGCCTGCACGTGGGCGTGATCCTCGCCGTGCTCGCGGTGGGCGCGGGATGGCTCTTCATGCGCAAGAGCCTGCCCGGCTTCCAGATGCGCGTCGCGGGCCTCGCGCCGGCGGCGGCCAACTACGCGGGCATCTCGTCCAGGCGCACGGTGTGGATGGGCATGCTGATCGGCGGCGCGTGCGCGGGCGTGGCGGGCGTCGGTGAGGTGGCCGGGCCCATCGGCCAGCTCCTCCCCGTGATCTCCCCCGGCTACGGCTTCGCCGCGATCATCGTCGCATTCGTCGGACGGCTGCATCCGGTGGGCATCTTCTTCGCGAGCCTCCTCATGTCGCTCCTCTATCTCGGCGGCGAGGCCGCGCAGATGAAGCTCGCGCTGCCGTCGTCGGTCACGGGGCTCTTCCAGGGCACGCTGCTGCTCTTCCTGCTCGCGGCCGACGTGTTCATCCACTATCGGCTGCGCATCGTGCGCTCCACGCCCTCCGCCGCGCGCGCCTGACATGGACACCGTCGCCCAGCTGGTGCTCCTCACGCTCGCGGCGGGCACGCCCCTCGTGTTCGCGGCGCTCGGCGAGCTCGTCACCGAGAAGTCGGGCGTGCTCAACCTGGGCGTCGAAGGCATGATGCTCGTCGGGGCCGTCACGGCGTTCATCGTGGCCGCGGTGACGAAATCGCCATGGCTCGGCGTGGTCGCAGGCATGGCGGCAGGCGCGGCGCTCTCGCTCGTCTTCGCCGTCGTGGCGCTCACGCTGCAGGCCAACCAGGTCGCCTCGGGGCTCGCGCTCTCGCTCTTCGGGGTGGGGCTGTCGGCCTTCGTGGGCCTCGACTTCGTGAGCGCCGTGATCGAGCCCATCAAGCCGCTCGACATCCCGGGACTCTCGGACATGCCGGTGGTGGGCAAGCTCCTGTTTGCGCACAACCCGCTCGTCTACCTGTCGATCGCGCTGTTCGTCGCGATCCAGTGGTTCCTGTTCCGCACGCGCGCAGGGCTCGTGCTGCGCGCGGTGGGCGAATCGCCGCAATCGGCGCACGCCATCGGCTACCCGGTGGTGCGCATCCGCTATCTCGCGGTGCTCTTCGGCGGCGCGTGCGCGGGGCTGGGAGGGGCTTACCTCTCGCTCGTGTACAACCCGTCGTGGGCGGAGGGCATGACCGCCGGGCGCGGGTGGATCGCGCTGGCGCTCGTCGTGTTCGCGACGTGGAAGCCATGGCGCGTGCTGGCCGGCGCGTATCTTTTCGGCGGCGTCACGCTCGCGCAGTTCCAGGCACAGGCCCTCGGCGTGGACGTGCCCTCGCAGTACCTGTCCATGCTGCCTTACGTCGCGACCATCGTGGTGCTCGCGGTGATCTCGCGCGACGCCGCGACCATCAAGCTCAACGCGCCCGCGTCGCTCGGGCGCTCCTATCACCCCGACGCCTGAACGCCCCGTACGGACCCTCGGCGCACGGTCCGCCTCTACAGTAAAATCGCGCACTTGCCCCCCGCCAGGAGACTTGCCATGACCCGCCCCCTCCGCCGGACGACGCTCGCAGCCCTCGCCGCCTGCGCCGCCGCTGTCGCCCTTCCCGCCGCCGCGCAGGCCCCCAAGGCCGGCGAGCCGCTCAAGATCGGCTTCGTGTACGTGAGCCCCATCGGCGACGCCGGCTGGACGTTCCAGCACGACACGGGTCGCAAGGAAATGGAGAAGGCGCTCGGCGCCAAGGTGACCACCAAGTACATCGAGAGCGTGCCCGAGGGTGCCGACGCCGAGCGCGTCATCCGCGAGCTCGCGCAAACCGGCCACAACCTCATCTTCACGACGTCGTTCGGCTACATGAACCCGACGATCAAGGTCGCGCAGGCGTTCCCGAACGTGAAGTTCGAGCATGCGACGGGCTACAAGACGTCGAAGAACGTCGGCATCTACAACGCGCGCTTCTACGAGGGCCGCTACCTCGCGGGCATCGTCGCGGGCAAGATGACCAAGACCAACGTCGCGGGCTACGTCGCCGCGTTCCCCATCCCCGAGGTGGTGATGGGCATCGACGCGTTCGCGCGAGGCATGCGCAGCGTCAACCCGAAGGCCGAGGTGAAGGTGATCTGGGTCAACTCGTGGTTCGACCCGGGCAAGGAGAGCGAGGCCGCGAACACGCTCATCTCGCAACAGGCGGACGTGCTCACGCACCATACGGATTCGACCGCCGCCGTGCAGGCGGCCGAAGCGAAGAAGGTGTACGCGATCGCGTATCACTCCGACATGTCGAAGTACGGCCCGAACGCGCAACTCACCGCGGTGACGCACCATTGGGGCGACTACTACACGAAGGTCGCGCAGTCCGCGATCGACGGCAAGTGGCAGCAGGACAACGTCTGGGGCGGCATCAAGGACGGCATGATCAAGCTCGCGCCGTTCAACAAGATCGTTCCGGCCGACGTGCAGGCGCTCGTGAAGAAGGCCGAGGCCGACATCGCGTCCGGCAAGCTGCACGTGTTCGAAGGTCCGATGAAGGACAACACCGGGAAGGAGCGCCTGGCCGCGGGCAAGGTGATGACGGACGCCGAGCTCTCGAAGATGGACTACTACGTCGAGGGCGTCGTCGGCAAGCTTCCGAGCGCCAAGTAGAAGGCGGCGCGACGATGGCGGCTAAGAGATCCCCCCGCGCGCCTGCGGCCAAGCCGTCCGCGAAAGCCCCACGCGCCAAGGCGGCGCCGGGTGGACCGCGGCGCGTCAAGTCGGGCGATATCGGTCCCAAGGGCGGGCCGCGGGCGGTCGAGCGCGCCGTCGTCGACGAGCGCGTGCAGGCGGGGGTGATGCGCGAGGCGGAGGCGCTGGCCGAGATCACGCCGGCCATCGCGAAGAAGGTACGGGCGCTTCGCAAGCTGAAGGACGCACCGCCGGGCGTCGACAGCACGAGCGCCGAGGACCAGCTGGCCGCGGATTGGCGCAGCGGCGGCTATCCGTACGAGTACCTCCTCTCGCGCAAGAGCTACGAGCACCAGAAGTACCGGCTGCAGGTCGAGCTTCTCAAGATGCAGGCGTGGGTGAAGAGCACCGGCCAGAAAGTGGTGGTGCTCTTCGAGGGCCGGGACGCCGCGGGCAAGGGCGGCACCATCAAGCGCTTCATGGAGCACCTCAATCCGCGCGGCGCGCGCGTGGTCGCGCTCGACAAGCCCACCGAGGACGAGCGCGGGCAGTGGTACTTCCAGCGCTACGTTCGGCACCTGCCGACGAGCGGCGAGATCGTGCTCTTCGACCGCTCCTGGTACAACCGCGCGGGTGTCGAGCGCGTGATGGGATTCTGCAGCGACCAGGAGTACGCGGAGTTCATGAGGCAGGCGCCGGTGTTCGAGCAGAACCTCGTGCACAGCGGCATCCATCTCATCAAGTTCTGGTTCTCGGTGAGCCGCGAGGAGCAGCGGCGCCGCTTCGAGGAGCGTCACTCGCATCCGCTCAAGCAATGGAAGCTCTCGCCGGTCGACTTGGCGTCGCTCGACAAGTGGGACAGCTACACGCAGGCGAAGGAGGCGATGTTCTTCCACACCGACACCGCCGACGCGCCGTGGATGGTCATCAAGTCCGACGACAAGAAGCGCGCGCGCATCAACGCGCTGCGCTACCTGCTGCACTCGTTCCCGTACGGCGCGAAAGACCCGGCGCGCATCGGCGAGGTGGATCCCCTCCTCGTCGGCCGTACGCACGTGGTGTACGAGCGCGGCGAGAAGGCCACGGGGCACGGAAGCGGCGCGGCCGCGTAGTCGCGCTTCGTCCCGCGCGCGGCCTGCTGCGTAACGCCGCAGGTCGCGTGCGCGCGGAACGCGTCCTCGAACGCTTGCGACCCCATGGCGCTCAAGTCCACCGTCTTCCGCGCCGATCTCTCGATCGCCGACGTCGATCGCGGCTACTACCGCGACCACGTCCTGCGCATCGCGCGCCATCCTTCCGAGACGGACGAGCGGATGATGATCCGCGTGCTGGCCTTCGCGCTCCACGCGAGCGACACGCTCGAGTTCGGGCGCGGCCTTTCCGCCGACGACGAGCCCGACCTCTGGCAGCGCGACCTTACCGGTGCGATCGAGGCGTGGATCGACGTAGGGCTGCCGGACGAGCGCGACCTGCGCAAGGCGTGCGGCCGCGCGCGGGACGTCCACGTGCTCGCGTACGGCGGTCGCGCGGTCGACGTCTGGTGGGATGGCGCGCGCGACAAGCTCGCGCGGCTGGACGCGCTCTCGGTGAGCGAGGTGCCCCTCGAGACGAGCCGCGCGCTCGCGGGCCTCGCGGATCGCACGATGCGCCTGCAGGTGACGATCCAGGACGGGCACGCGATCGTGACGAGCGACGCGGCATCGGTCGACGTCGCGATCGTCACGCGCAAGGCCCGGCGGTAAGTCGGCTTCCGGTGGAGCGGGTCAGCCGTTGAGCTTGCGGAGCACCGCGAGAAGCCGCTCGAACGTACGTCCATACGGCGGGTGGAGCAGGCGCGTCGCCGCGAGGCGCGGCTGCAAGAAGACGGGCTTGCGATGCGTGAACGCGAGGAACGACGCCTCGCCGTGGTATGCCCCGACACCTGACGCGCCGACCCCGCCGAACGGAAGGTGCTTGTGCGCGAAGTGCCAGAGGGTGTCGTTGACCGTGACGCCTCCCGCGAGCGTCTCCTCCAGCACGCGCCCCATGCGCTCGCCGCCCTGGCCGAAGTAGTAGAACGCGAGCGGATGCGGTCGCGCGTTGATCTTCGCGATGGCGTCGTCCGTCGACGCGTACGTCTCGACGGGCAGGATCGGCCCGAAGATCTCCTCGCGCATCACCGCCATGGCGTCGGTGGCGCCGAGGACGATCACCGGGAGCATCTTGCGCGATCGCGGCAGCCCGGCCTCGTGCGCGGGGTCGAGCTCGACGATGGTCGCGCCGTGCGCGCGCGCGTCGTCGACGAGCGCGGCCAGGCGCGCGTGATGCCGCTCGTTGACGATCGCGGTGTAATCCGGGTTGCCCACGAACGAGGGGTACATTCCGCTCGCCGCGCGGCGGACGGCCTCGACGAGCGCCTGCGCGCGGCCCTCGGGGACCAGCGCGTAGTCGGGCGCGATGCACGTCTGCCCGGCGTTGAGGAGCTTGCCCGCCATGAGCCGCGGCGCGACGAGCGCGAGATCGGCGTCGGGCGCCACCAGTGCCGGCGACTTCCCGCCGAGCTCGAGGGTGACCGGCGTCAGGTTCTCCGCCGCGGCGCGCGCCACCGCACGACCCACCGCGGTCGAGCCCGTGAAGAAGAGGTGGTCGAAGGGAAGCCGCGTGAACGCCTCGCCGATCGCCGCGTCGCCCAGCACCACGGCGAGCTCGTCCTCGGCGAACGACGACGCGACGAGCTCGCGCAGGAGTTGGGACGTCTCGGGTGTGAGCTCCGATGGCTTCAGCAGCACGCGATTGCCCGCGGCCAGCGCGCCGATCACGGGGGCGAGCGCGAGCTGGACCGGGTAGTTCCACGGGCTGATGATGCCCACGACGCCCACCGGCTGCCGCTCGATGCGCGCCCGCGCGGGCTTGAACTGCAGCGGAGTCGACACGCGCTCGGCCCGCATCCATTTGCGCAAGTGGCGCTGCGCATCCGCGACCTCCGACACCACGATGAAGAGCTCGGCGAGCCGCGTCTCGTGACTCGACCGCCCGCCGAAGTCGCGGTCGATCGCCGCCACGAATCGCGCCTCGTTGCCGGCGACGAGTGCCTCGAGGCGCGCGAGCCGGTCGAGCCTCACCGACGCCGACGGATAGCGCTCGCGCGAGAACGCGGCGCGTTGCGCGGCGAAGAGCCTGTCGAGCTCCGCGGACATCAATGGGGCGTAACGAGGCAAGCCGACGTGAGCGAGGTGCGTGTCGCCCCGTCCTGCCCGCAAGGCAAGCCGCGCCGCCCTTGTGCCTGCCTGTCGTTCACTGTGGCCCGCGCTGCTTGACGACGGACGGCACGATGCCGCTCGCCGGCGGTCGAGGCAGGACGTCCGAGCGCGTGTCGCGCAGGAAGCGCTGGAACTCCTCCGATTGCGACACGAGCTTCGCAGCCGCGGCGCGCAGGCGATCGACCGCCTCCGGCGGGAGCACGAACGACGTCGGGAGATCGTTGAGGTACGCCACCTCGTCGCGATCGACGAGGCCGTCGAACGAGACGTCGACCGCGTAGACCTCGACGTCCGGCGAATCGAACACCTGCGCGAGATCGCCGGACGCGCCGATGGTGATCGATCGCGATTGCCGCAGCGATCGCAGCGTCTTCCAGCGCGCGGTGATGTCCTTCAGGAGCTCCACGGCCTCGTACGAGTAACGGTCGATGGGCACGCCCGTAGCCTTGAGCAGGATCACGAGGTCGTTGGGCGGCCGCGCCGACTTGTCCCAGTTGGTCCTCGGCACCGAGAGCGAGTTGACCACGAACACGACGAGCCGGCGCACGTCGTCGAGGCGCGTGTCGCGCCGGATCGCCTTCGCGGCCTCGAGCTCCTCCATCGCCTCGAGCACGCTGCGAACGCCCAGGTTGTCGGCGAGCCCCCCGTCGACCAGGTGGATGTAGGGCCGATTCGCGCTGTCGCCGAACGCCTCGAGCTCCTTCAGGCGCTGCAGCGAGCGGCCGGCGGGACGCGCCGCCTTCGTCTGCTCGCGCATCTGCCGTGCCCAGCCGGGCAATCGCCAGCCGCACGTGCCGCCGTAGTTGTTGAGCGTGACGGGCGACAGCACGAGCGGCACCGCGGACGACGCGGCGGCCGCGCGAGACAGGGGCACCGAGTCGACATCCGAGCACAGGAGGTCGAAGTCGGTTTGCGTGAACGCGAGGCGCGAGCCCGTCGAGATGTCGGTCGCGGTCGCGATCACGAGCGGGCCCTGCCGCTGGTCGAGGTCGTGGAACGTCGCACCCTTGAACAGGATCTCGTCGTACATCTCGGCCGCCATCTCCGAGCGTCCCCACCCTTCCGACCACAGCGCGGACCAGTTGCGGGGGCTCAAGAATCGCGACAGGAGATCGCCCTGCACGTCGCGCTTCAGGAACTGCTGCTCGTAGGTGTCGAACAGCTTGTCGCCGTACAGGCCGTAAGCGAGCGCGGTGAAGCTGCCGCCCGACACGCCGGTGATGACGTCGACCTCGTCGAGCATGCGCGTGCGGCCCTTGCGCGTGGCGATCTCGGTCTTGCGGAGCTCCTCGAGCACGCCGTACGCGAACGCGGCCGCGCGCGTGCCGCCGCCCGAGAACGCGAGGATCACGAGATTCTCGCGATCGTTGTCGTAGAGCTGGCGCGTCTCGAAGCGATAGCCGCTGTTGCGGTTGACTTCCTTGATCGGTGCGTTGACGGGACGCGTGGCGCATCCGGCGAGGACGCAGGCGATGCACGCGAGCAAAACCGCGAGTCGGGAATGGGGCATGGGCCGTGCGCGAGGTCGGCGGACGCCGCGGATTATCGCATTCGCGGCTCGTGTCGCGCGGCCCGGGCGGCAAATTCGCGTAAAGTCGCTGCCATGGGAACGCTGCTCCTGCGCGGCGCGATGCTCGTCGCGACGATGGACGACGACGATCGCGAGATCGCCGACGGCGCCATCCTGGTGCGCGATCGCGTCGTCGAGGCCGTGGGTCCGGCGAGCGAGCTCCCTGCGACAGCCGACCACGTCGTCAACTGCCGGGGCTGCGTGCTGCTGCCCGGCCTCGTCAACACGCATCACCACTTCTTCCAGACGCTCACGCGCGCACTGTCCCTCGCGCAGGACGCCGAGCTCTTCGGGTGGCTGCGCGCGCTCTATCCCGTCTGGAGCCGGCTCACGCCCGCCATGGTCAACGTCTCGGCCAAGGTCGCGATGTCGGAGCTGATGCTGTCAGGGTGCACCACCGCGAGCGATCACCTGTACCTCTACCCCGGCGGCAGCCGGCTCGACGACACCATCGATGCCGCGCGCGAGGTCGGGCTCCGCTTCCACGCCTGCCGGGGCGCGATGAGCGTCGGCGAGTCCCAGGGCGGGCTGCCTCCCGATGCGCTCGTCGAGCGCGAGGACGACGTGCTGCGCGACACGCGGCGCGTGATCGAGGAGCATCACGACGCGTCGCGATACTCGATGCTTCGCGTCGCCGCCGCGCCGTGCTCGCCGTTCTCCGTCTCGCGCGACCTCATGCGCGAGACGGCCGCGCTGGCCGCGTCGTACGGCGTTGGCCTGCACACGCACCTCGCGGAGAGCGACAACGACGTCGCCTATTCGCTCGAGCGCTTCGCCATGACGCCCGCGCAATACGCGCAGTCGTGCGGGTGGACCGGCCCGCACGTCTGGCACGCGCACTGCGTCAAGCTCGACGCGCACGGCATCGAGCTCTTCGCGCGCACCGGCACGGGCGTCGCCCACTGCCCCACGTCGAACATGCGCCTCGCGTCGGGCATCGCGCCCGTTCGCCGGATGCTCGACGCGGGCGTCGCGGTCGGGCTCGGCGTCGACGGCTCGGCGTCGAACGACTCGTCGCACCTCCTGGCGGAAGCGCGGCAGGCGCTGCTCCTCGCGCGCGTCAATGCCGACGCCGCGGCGCTCACGGCGCGCGAAGCGCTGTCGCTGGCGACGCGCGGCGGGGCGCGCGTTCTGGGCCGCGACGACATCGGGCGCATCGCGCCCGGAATGGCGGCGGACATCGTGGGCTTCGACATGCGTGACGTCGCGTACGCGGGCGCGCTGCACGATCCCCTCGCCGCGCTCGTCTTCTGCGCACCCGGGCGCGTGTCGCTGTCGGTCATCGACGGGCGCGTGGTCGTGCGCGACGGGCACCTCGAGACGCTCGACCTGCCGGCGGTCGTCGAGGCGCACCGGCGCTACGCGCGGCACGTCGCGGGCGCCTGACGGCGCGCCGCGCTACCATCCAAGCATGGGACCTCTTTCAGGCCTGCGCGTCCTCGAGCTCGAGGCGATCGGCCCCGTGCCGTTCTGCGGCATGCTCCTGGCCGATCTCGGCGCGGACGTGATCGCCGTCGACCGCGCGCAGGACGCGGGACTGGGGCTCGGCCGCGAGCGGTGGTACGACGTCATGATGCGCGGTCGCCGCTCGCTCACGCTCGACCTCAAGTCGCCGACCGGCGCAGAGGCGCTGCTCGCGCTCGTGTCGAGGGCCGACGCGATGATCGAGGGATTCCGCCCCGGCGTGATCGAACGCCTCGGCGTCGGCCCGGACGTTCTCCTCGCGCGCAACCCGCGTCTCGTGATCGGTCGCATGACGGGCTGGGGCCAGGACGGTCCCCTCGCGGCGCGCGCGGGGCACGACATCGACTACATCGCGCTCTCCGGCGCGCTGCACGCGATCGGCCACGCCGGCGCCCGACCCGTGCCGCCGCTCAATCTCGTGGGCGACTTCGGCGGCGGCGGCATGCTGCTCGCGTTCGCGGTCGTCTCGGCGATCCTCGAAGCGCGCGGATCGGGCCGCGGACAGGTGGTGGACGCCGCGATGGTCGAGGGCGCGGGGCTTCTCGCGACGATGATGTGGGGCATGCGTGCCGCGAACCGCTGGAGCGACGAGCGCGGCGCGAACGTGCTCGACTCCGGCGCGCCGTGGTACGACACGTACGAGACGCGCGACGGCCGCCACTACGCCATCGGCGCCATCGAGCCCAAGTTCTACGCCGAGCTCCTCGAGCGCCTCGGCCTCTCCGGCGAGGCGCTGCCGGCGCAGCACGATCGCGCGGGCTGGCCCCTGCTTCGCGAGCGCTTCGCACGCGCGTTCGCGCAACGCACTCGCGACGAGTGGGACGCCGCGTTCGAGGGATCGGACGCGTGCGCGGCGCCGGTGCTGTCGTTCGCCGAGGCCGCGGCGCATCCGCACGCCCGGGCGCGCGGCGCTCATGTCGAGGTCGGCGGCGTGGTACAGCCGGCGCCCGCGCCGCGATTCTCGCGCACGCCCGCGGCCGTCAGCCGTCCTCCGCCCCAGCGCGGCGCGGGCGGTCGCGAGGCGCTGGCCGACTGGGGCTTCGACGACGCCGCCATCGCGAGCCTCACGCAGCTCGGCGTCGGCTTTGCCGATCCGTAGGGCGTTGTCCCGGAAGCACGCTCGAAAGCTCGCGGAGGAATTGCCGCCCCATTCCAGCCGCTACTTCTTTCTCATCGTTTGCGGGACAGGAACACCCGGGCACGCCTGCAAAGCGCGCGCGCGGGGACGGGTCATGACCCGACATCGGTGGCGCGACGGTTCGCGACCTGCGCCCGAAGGCCGCCTACGCCCTGACGATCGTCACGTTGCAGGGCGCGTGCGCCACCACCTGGCGCGCAATCGACCCCAGCAACAGGCGCTCGAATAGCGTGCGACCCCTGTTGCCCACGACGATGTGGTCGATCGCGTGGGTCTCGGCGTAGCGCAGGATCTGCTCCGCGGGATGTCCCACGACCACCTCGGTGTGCGTCGTCAGCCCGCTGCCGGACAGTCGGGCCGCCACCGCGGCGATCACCGACTCGTAGTGCTTGAGCTCGCGCTCGATCACGGGCTCGACCTCGATCTCGGTGCCGAGGTCGGGCGGCCGAGCCACCGCGAGGACGTGCACCTGCGCGCCGTAGCGCCTGGCGGTCTCGAGCGCGAACGCGAGCGCGCGCTCGGCCGAGGCCGACCCGTCGTAACCCAGCAGCAATCGCTCCATGCGGACTCCCGGCGATCCGTGCATATCGCGCGGATGTTGGCAGGGTCCACGGCCCCCGGCAAGCGTCGCGCCGCTTGTAGGTCTCGAACGCCCGTCCGCGAGTGATCGCTTGTAGGACAAGTCTTACGCGCAGGCGGGCGTTTGCCGCATGCCGTGGCGCAACATGACGAGGTTACCATCGGCTCATTGCTCGGAACCGCCATGCCAGCGGCTCGCGATCCCGTGTCGCCGGCGTCGTCCCTTCGCGGGACCGCGGACCCTCGCGCAATCCATACCGACAACGATGCGCCTCACCCTCCGCTTCCTCGTCCCGCTCCTGATCGCGCTCGCGCTCTTCGCGTACGCGGCGGTGCCGCTCGTCGACGCGCTGACCACGCGCTGGTTCGTCCGCGACCTCGACATCCGCTCGAATCTCATCGCCAACACGGTGAAGGAGCCGATCGAGGAGATGATCAAGTCGGGGCCGCCGCTGCGCCTCGCGACCTACTTCCAGCGCCTCACGACCGACGAGCGCCTGTACGCCGTCGGCCTGTGCCTGCCCGGCGAGGCCGTGCCCATCTCGACGGGCGCGTTCCCCGGCGAGCTCCGCTGCGACGCACTCGCGCCGTACACCTCCGCGGGGGATCACCTGCTGCGCACCGCGAAGGGCGTGGTGCACGTCGCGGTGCGCCCGCTGGACGTCGAAGGCGCGGCCGACGCATCGCTCGTCCTCGTGCACGACATGAGCTTCATCGAGCGCCGCAGCGAGGAGACGCGCCGCTATCTCTTCTACTTCTTCGCGGCGCTGACGCTCGCGGTCGCGCTCATCACGGTCGTCATCGCGCAGCTCTCGTGGCGCGGATGGGTCGCGGGCCTGCGCGCGCTGCTCCGCGGCGAGGGCATCCTGCGACCCACCGCGACGGGCACCGCGCCCGAGCTCCGGCCCATCGCGCGCGACGTCCAGGCGCTGCTGCGCGAGCTCGAGCACCAGTTCAGGCCCACCGACGACACGCAGCAGCGCTGGACGCAGGACACGCTGCGCGCGGTGCTGCGCGGCGAGATGCGCGGCAACGACGTGATCATCGTGAGCAATCGCGAGCCTTACATCCACGTCAAGACGCCCGACGGCGTGAAGGTGCAGCATCCCGCAAGCGGCCTCGTGACGGCGCTGGAGCCCGTGATGCGCGCATGCTCCGGCACGTGGATCGCCCACGGCAGCGGCAGCGCGGACCGCGAGACCGTCGACAAGCACGACCGCGTCGCGGTGCCGCCCGAGTCGCCGGCGTACCACATACGCCGCCTGTGGCTCGGCGAGGACGAGATCGCGGGCTACTACGAGGGATTCGCCAACGAGGGCTTGTGGCCGTTGTGCCATATCGCGCACGTGCGTCCCATCTTCCGCGCGGCCGACTGGGAGCAGTATCGCGCGGTGAACGCGAAGTTCGCGGACGCGGTGGTCAAGGAAGCGGGCAGCGACGACCCCGTGGTGCTCGTGCAGGACTATCACTTCGCGCTTCTTCCGCGCATGATCCGCGAGCGCCTGCCCAAGGCGACGATCATCGCGTTCTGGCACATCCCGTGGCCCAATCCCGAGGCCTTCGCGATCTGCCCGTGGCGCGTGGAGCTCCTCGACGGCCTCCTCGGCAGCGACATCCTCGGCTTCCACACGCAGTTCCACGTCAACAATTTCCTGGAGTCGGTCGACCGCTTCGTCGAGGCCCGCATCGACCGCGAGACCTCGGCCGTCGTGTGTCGCGGGCATCGCACGGCGGTGCATCGGTATCCCATCTCGATCGAGTGGCCGCCGGCGCCGCTCGCCCGCGCCGTGCCCATCGACGAGGCTCGCGAGCGGGTGCGCGTGCGGCTCAACCTTCCGCGCAGCCACAAGCTCGGGCTGGGCGTCGAGCGCCTCGATTACACGAAGGGCATCGTCGAGCGCATCGACGCGGTCGCGCGCCTCTTCGAGCGCGAGCCCCAGTGGATAGGCAAGTTCACGTTCGTGCAGATCGCCGCGCCCTCGCGCGCGACCATCGACGACTATCGCAGCTACGCGGAGCGCGTGAAGCGGCGCGTCGAGGAGATCAACGCGCGTTACGCGAGCGCAGCGCATCCCCCCATCATCCTGCTCGCGGAGCACCACGAGCCCGACTCCGTGTACGAGCACCTCCGCGCCGCGGACATCTGCATCGTCAGCAGCCTGCACGACGGCATGAACCTCGTCGCGAAGGAGTACATCGCCGCGCACGAGGACGAGCAGGGCGTTCTCGTGCTCTCGCAGTTCGCGGGCGCATCGCGGGAGCTCGCGGAGGCGCTCATCGTCAATCCGTACGATACGGAGCAGTGCGCCCAGGCGCTCGGGGTGGCGCTCGCCATGTCGCCGGAGGAGCAGCGCGACCGCATGCGACTCATGCGCAACCTCATCCGCGAATTCAACGTCTACCGGTGGGCGGGCCGCATGCTGCTCGATGCCGCGGCCACGCGCCACCGCAAGCGATTCCGTGACAAGACCGAGCCCCAGACCGCCTGACGACATGGACGACTCGCCCACTCCACGCCCGGCAAGGTTCGTACGCCCGCCGCCGCCGCCGCTCGCGAGCGATTGCGCGCTGTTCCTCGACATCGACGGGACGCTGGCCGAGCTCGCCAACGAGCCGGACGCCGTGCACGTCGATGCGCTGGTCGCGAAGTCGCTGCCGCGGCTCGCGCGCGACTTGGACGGCGCGCTCGCGCTCGTGACCGGCCGCGCGATCACCAACGCCGACCTCCTGTTCCCCGGCTTCAAGCTGCCCATCGCGGGCCAGCACGGATGCGAGCGCCGCGACGCGACCGGCACCATCCACCTGCACGCCGCGCGCAAGGACACGTACTCGCGCCTGTCGAAGCTCATGAAGGGCCTCGCGAAGCGCCATCCGCAGCTCCTCATCGAGACGAAGGGCGCGTCGATCGCGCTCCACTACCGCGCGCAGCCGCATCTCGCATCGCACGTGCACCGCACCGTTCGCCGGTCCCTGCGCAAGGCCGAGGGCTATCGGGTGCAGGCAGGCAAGATGCTGGTCGAGGTGCGACCGGAAGGTCGCGACAAGGGCACCGCCATCGACGATTTCATGGCGGAGACGCCGTTCGCGGGTCGACTCCCGGTGTTCGTGGGCGACGACCTCACCGACGAGCACGGCTTCGCCGCGGTCGAGCGCCTCGGCGGATGGACGGTGAAGGTCGGCGCGGGACGCACCGTCGCGCGCTTCCGGCTGCCCGACGTCGCCGCGGTGGCGCGCTGGCTCATGGCGCCCGTCGTGGACGCGCCCGCCAACCACGTCGACGCAACGGAGGCCCCTTGAAGAGCGAAGGCTCGCTGTCGGATCTCGCGCTGATCGGCAACGGGCGCATCGGCGCGCTCGTCGACGGCGACGCATCCATCGTGTGGACCTGCTTCCCGTCGTTCGACGGCGACGCGGTGTTCTGCAGGCTCCTGGACGACGCGCCTGCCGATCGCGCGCGCGGCGTATGGGCCATCGAGGTCGTCGAGGCGACGTCCGTGGCGCAGTCGTACCTCGACAACACCGCGGTGCTCGTGACGCGCATTACCGACAGCACCGGCGGCGTGATCGAGATCACCGACTGCGCGCCGCGCTTCGAGCGTCACGGAAGGCTGCACCAGCCGACCACGCTCGTGCGTCGCGTGCGGCGCCTCGCGGGCAGCCCGCGCGTGATCGTGCGGCTGCGGCCGGTATTCGGCTACGGGAGCATCGCGCCCACAGTCACCACGGGCAGCCACCACGTCCGCTACGTGACGGACGAGCTCACCCTGCGCCTCACGACCGACGCCTCGCTCACCGCCGTCCAGGAGGAGCGACCGTTCTTCGTCGAGGACGCGCTCACGTTCGTGCTCGGCGCCGACGAGACCATTCCCGAGCACCTTTCGGAGCTCGGGCGCCGCTTCATCGAGGAGACCGCGTCGCACTGGCGCGAGTGGGTGCGGGGCCTGGCCATTCCGTTCGAGTGGCAGCAGGCCGTGATCCGCGCCGCGATCACGCTGAAGCTCAACGCCTACGACGATACGGGCGCGATCGTCGCGGCCATGACGACGTCCCTTCCGGAAGCACGCGATTCCGGCCGCAACTGGGACTACCGCTTCTGCTGGCTGCGCGACGGCTACTTCGTCGTGAACGCGCTCAACCGGCTGGGCGCGACGACGACGATGGAGCGCTACCTGCAGTACCTCGTCTCCATCGCGGCCGCGACGGCGGACGGTCCGATCCAGCCCGTGTATCGCATCAGCGGCAGCGCGCAGCTCGACGAGCGCACGGAGAGCGCGCTGCCCGGCTACCGCGGCATGGGTCCCGTGCGGGTTGGCAACGACGCGTGGCGGCAGATCCAGCACGACGTCTACGGCTCGACCATCCTCGCGGCGACGCACGTCTTCTTCGACGAGCGCCTGCCGCTTCGCGGCGCCGTGGCGGTGTGCGCGCGGCGCGCGCCGCTCGGCCGCCGCGCGGTGGCCATGCACGACCAGCCCGACGCGGGGTTGTGGGAGCTGCGCGGAAGCACGCGCGTCCACACGTTCTCCAGCGTGATGTGCTGGGCGGCGTGCGATCGCCTCGCGCGCATCGCGACGCGCCTCACGCTCGTCGAGCGCGCGAAGCAATGGCGCGCGGAAGCCGACCGCATCAAGGCGTTCGTGCTCGATCGCTGCTTCAACGCGGAGCTCGGCGTGTTCGTGGGCGCGGTCGACACTCACGAGCTCGACGCGAGCCTCCTCCTGCTCGCCGAGCTCAATTTCCTTCCGGGAGACGATCCGCGCTACGTCGCGACGGTGCGCGCGATCGAGAAGGAGCTCATTCGTGGGGAGTTCGTGTTCCGCTATCTCGAGAAGGACGACTTCGGCGTGCCGTCGAACGCCTTCCTCGTGTGCACGTTCTGGCTCGTCGACGCGCTGGCGGCGATCGGGCGGCGCGACGAGGCGCGCGCGCTGTTTACGCGACTCTTGCGGTGCCGGAACAGGCACGGGCTCCTCGCGGAGCACATCGATCCCGCGACGGGCGAGCTGTGGGGCAACTTCGTCCAGACGTACAGCATGGTCGGGCTCATCAACTCGGCGATCCGGCTGTCGCTGCCCTGGGACGACGCGTTCTAGCGGAAGCCCTGCACTTGCGCGTGAAGGCCACGTACGCGCGCAACGGAACGCACGCCGCTCGTTCTTGTCGCCGTTGCGGGCGGCACCCGGCGGGCCACTGCCAAGGCGGCCTGATCATGCCTCAGCCGTTCCGGCTGAAAAGGCGCGGCGCCGGCGTCACGGCACGCGCCCTCCTGACGGACGCTTTTTCAGACGTTCGCTGGCAGACCGGGCTCGCGCAAGCCTGCTCTTCCGACGGCTCCCGGTCACAGGATGCCGTGGCGCGCGAACACGTCGGCGAGCTTCGCACCCCCCTCGAGCT
>JBGAIS010000309.1:0-2253 GCA_044225355.1 Casimicrobiaceae bacterium
ATGGTCGCGTGCGCGGCGCCCGCGCGCGCCGGCGCCGCGGCGCCCTCGAAGGCGTAGTAGAGCGGGAAGCCCATCCACTCCACCGCGGACTCGAGCATCGAGATGTCGAGGTGGCTGCCCTTGCCGGTGCGGCCGCGCTGCAGCAGCGCCGCGAGGATGCCCGAGTACGCGTACATGCCCGCCGCGATGTCGGCGATCGAGCAGCCCGCCTTCGCGACCTCGTCGGGCGTGCCGGTGACGGAGAGGAAGCCCGACTCGCTCTGGATGAGGAGATCGTAGGCCTTGCGGTCGCAATACGGACCCTCGCTGCCGTAGCCCGAGATGTCGCACACGACGAGGCGCTCGTGCGTGCCGTGCAGCGCCGGCCAGTCGAGCCCGATGCGCGCGGCCGCCCCCGGGGCGAGGTTCTGCACCAGCACGTCGGCGCGCGCGAGGAGACGCGAGAGCACGTCGCGCGCGCCCGCCTGCTTGAGGTCGAGCGTCAGGCTCTCCTTCGATCGATTGACCCACACGAAGTGCGACGCCATCCCGCGCACTCGCTCGTCGTAGCCGCGCGCGAAGTCGCCCGCGCCGGGACGCTCCACCTTGATGACGCGCGCGCCCTGGTCCGCGAGATGGCGCGTGCAAAGAGGCGCCGCGATGGCGTGCTCCAGCGCCACCACGGTGATCCCGTCGAGCGGGCGCGACGGCGTGGCGCGCGCCATCAGTACGAGCGCGGCAGCCCGAGCACGTGCTCGGCCACGTAGGCGAGGATGAGGTTGGTGGAGATCGGCGCGACCTGGTACAGGCGCGTCTCGCGGAACTTGCGCTCGACGTCGTACTCGGTGGCGAAGCCGAAGCCGCCGTAGGTCTGCAGGCACGCATTGGCCGCCTCCCACGACGCCTTGGCCGCGAGGTACTTCGCCATGTTGGCCTCCGCGCCGCAGGGCTCGCGAGCGTCGAAGCGGGCGCACGCCCGGAAGCGCATGAGGTTGGCGGCTTCCACCTCGACGTACGCCTCCGCGATGGGGAACTGCACGCCCTGGTTCTGGCCGATGGGCCGGTCGAACACCACGCGCTCGTTCGCGTACTTCGTCGCGCGATCGACGAACCAGTAGCCGTCGCCGATGCACTCGGCGGCGATCAGCGTGCGCTCCGCGTTGAGGCCGTCGAGGATATAGCGGAAGCCCTCGCCCTCCTGACCGATGAGATTCTCGTCCGGGATCTCGAGGCCGTCGAAGAAGAGCTCGTTCGTCTCGTGATGCACGAGATTGGCGATAGGCCGCACCGTGAGGCCGCGCCCGATGGACTCCCGCAGGTCGACCACGAATACGGACATGCCGTCGGATTTCTTCGCCACCTGCGCGAGCGGCGTGGTCCGCGCGAGCAGGATCATGAGGTCGGAGTGCTGCACGCGCGACGTCCACACCTTCTGCCCGTGGACCACATAGCGGCCGTCTCTCTTCACCGCCGTGGTCTTGAGCTTCGTCGTGTCGGTGCCGGTCGCAGGCTCGGTCACCGCCATCGACTGGATGCGCAGCCTGCCCGCCGCGATATCGGGCAGGTAGCGGCGCTTCTGCGCCTCGCTCCCGTGCCGCAGCAGCGTGCCCATGTTGTACATCTGCCCGTGCACCGCCCCCGCGTTGCCGCCGCTGCGGTTGATCTCCTCCATGATCACGCTGGCCTCGGTGAGGCCGAGTCCCGGGCCGCCGTAGGCCTCCGGGATCATCGCCGCGAGCCATCCCGCGCTCATCAGCGCGTCGACGAACGCTTCCGGGTAGGCGTGCTCCCCGTCGAGCTTGCGGAAGTACTCGTCGGGGAACTGGCGACAGAGGTGGCGGACCGCGTCGCGGAGGGGCTGGTGGGGATCGGGGGACGTGTTCATTGCGAATGGGCGGGTGCGCCGGTCGCGCTCCTTGCGCCGCGTGCGATGGCTCCCGGCATGGCAACCAGTATGGCGCACTTGCGAGCCGGCATCGTCGTGTCCCTAGCGCCCAGATGCCTTGCGCGGCGCCGCGTCCATCGGCAGGCGCATCGAGTGCGCGAGCGCCGGGACGAGATCGACGTACGCCGTCACGAGCGGCGACGGCTCGATGTCCTTGCGCCGGGCGAGGCTGATCGGAAGCACGTCGTCGTCGAGGCGCGCGCGCAGCACCGCGAGCTCGCCTCGCTCCCGCGCGCGCATGGCGAGCTCGCGCGGGAGCACGCCGATCAGCGCGCCGTGCGCGACGACGTGGCGGATCTGCTCGTAGCCGCTGCACTCGACGAGCGATC
>JBGAIS010000086.1:0-19490 GCA_044225355.1 Casimicrobiaceae bacterium
ACGCGGAAAGCATGCGCGCGAGGCTGCGACCGGCGAGCCCCTGCGCGTGGAACGCCGCGAGGTGGCGCGCGAGCTGCGCGCGCGACAGCGCCGTCAGCTTGGTGTCACCCGCGACGGCCGCGAGCTTGCGCACGTCGCGGACGTACGCCTCGCGCGTCAGGCGCGCACGCGCGGCGAGGTGCGTCTCGAACGCAGCCAGGAGCGCGGCGTTCGAGTCGGCGATCGCCACGGGCAAATCGGGCTAGGTGGCCGGCAGGAAGCGCGCGGTGGCGACGCTCGCGAGCTCCGCGAGGCGCGTCTGGTACAGCGTGCCCATGCCCGGGTGGAAGCGATCGGGATCGGGGCTGCCGAGCGCGAGCACGCCGAACGTCTGCGCCGTGCGCAGCGGCAGGAACGCGAACGACTGGAGGATGTCGCCGTCCTCGAACCACTCGCGCGACTCGAACGCGGCGACCGGCCCGCAATACGGCTGCCCGAGCTGGTCCGCGTACTGGCGGATCTCCGTGGACGTTGCCGCGAGCTCCGGCAGGTACGACTGCTCCGGCACCTTCCCCCAGAGCCGCGCCGCCACCTGCGGCACGCCGAAGTCTTCCTTGAGGCTGTGGTACAGGACGGCGAGCGTGGTCTCGAGGTCGGGAGAGGCGAAGAGAGCGAGCGTGGAGCGATGCACCTTCTCGCTGATCTGGTCGTTCTCGGTGCCGTAGGCCACGAGCTCCTTGAACCGCGCCTCGAGGTCCTGCACCTTCTCGCGCAGCGTGAGGATCTGCCGCTCCGCGATGGGAATGGCATGGCCGCCGTGGGGGTGCGGGACGAAGATCTCGGCGATCACGTCCGCGTAGTCCTCGAAGAACCGCGGATTCTCTTTCAGGTACTCGGCGACCGCCGATGCGTCCATGCCTTCGTTCCCGCTCGTGATGCCGCGCGCTATCGCGGCCAAACGCCTTCGTACACCGTCGCCGCCGGCCCCGTCATCATGACCGGCGCGCCGTCGCCTCCCCACGCGATCCGGAGCTCGCCGCCGCGCGTGACCACGCGAACGGACGCGCCCAGCACGCCGAGCCTGATACCCGCCACCGTGGCGGCGCAGGCGCCCGTGCCGCAGGCGAGGGTCTCGCCCGCGCCGCGCTCCCACACGCGCAGGCGAATGGTATCGCGATCGACGATCTCCATATAGCCCGCGTTGACGCGATTCGGGAACCTCGCATGGTGCTCGATCGCGGGCCCCTGCGTCGTCACCGGTGCGCCCTCCACGTCGACGACGCGCTGCACCGCGTGCGGATTGCCCATCGAGAGCACCGACACGCGAAGCTCGCGGCCGTCGACCATGAGCGACTCCTCCGCGCCCCCGGTGCCGCCTTCGAACGGCACGTCCTCCGGGCGGAAGCGCGGAACGCCCATGTCCACCGTGACGAGGCCGTCGTCGGTCAGGCGCGGCACGATCACTCCACCCGCCGTCTCCACGCGGATCTCGCGCTTGTCCGTCAGGCCGTGGCCGCGCACGAAGACGACGAAGCAGCGCGCGCCGTTGCCGCACTGCTCGACCTCGCCGCCGTCGGCATTGAAGATGCGATAGCGAAAGTCCGCGTCCCCTCGCGGCGGCTCCACGACGAGCACCTGGTCGCATCCGACGCCGAAGCGCCGGTCGGCCAGCGCGCGGATCGTGCCCGCATCGAGGCTCACCTGCTGGCGCACGGCGTCGATCACGACGAAGTCGTTGCCGAGGCCCTGCATCTTGGTGAACTTGAGCATGGAGCGAAGGAGGCTCGAAGGCGGCGGCGCGGGGCGCGCCGCGGGGAATCGACGATTTTTGCACAGATCGCCACTTGCCGGTAATCTCCCGCGGCTTGCCTTCCCACCGCCTTCAGGAACCCCACCGTGATCGGATTCCGTATCGTCAAGCGCGAGCGCAAGGTCGACGCGCACGTCGTCGCGCAGTTCCGCGACATTCCCGTGGCCAACGTGAGCGACTCGATGAGCCGCATGAGCGCCGGCGGCGCGCGCGTGCGCCCCATGCACAAGGGCGGACGCATGGCGGGCCCCGCGTTCACGGTGAAGACAAGGCCCGGTGACAACCTCATGATCCACAAGGCGCTCGACTTGGCGGAGCCGGGCGACGTGATCGTCGTCGACGCGGGCGGCGACCTCACCAACGCGCTCATCGGCGAGATCATGTCGACCTACGCGAAGGCGCGCGGCATCGCGGGCATGGTGATCGACGGCGCCATCCGGGATGCGGACGAGATCCGCGCGAACGACTTTCCGGTGTATGCGGCGGGCGTCACGCACCGCGGGCCCTACAAGGATGGCCCCGGCGAGATCAACGTGCCCGTGGCGATCGACGGCATGGTCATCGAGCCGGGCGATCTCGTCATCGGCGACGGCGACGGCATCCTCTGCGTGCCGTTCGATCACACGGCGGCGATCCTTAAGGCGGCGAGCGACAAGCGCAAGAAAGAGGAGGGCGACATCGCCAACGCGGCCCGCGGCGCGCTCGATCGCGCGTGGATCGACGCGGCGCTCGCGCGCCTGGGCTGCGAGACGCCCGGGTAGCGAATCGCTACTTCTCGCCCGCCATGCGCAGCTTGAACTCGCCGCTGCGCGAGAACGGCACGAGCGTGCCCCCGTCGACGACGGCGGTGCCCGCGAGGCTGTAGCGCACGCCCGGCGGCGTCTGGCCGCGGTCGGCCAGGCGCTCCGCGACCTGCGCCGTGGCGCGCAGCGACGCCGCGAGATCGGCGTGCGCCGCGATCGAGGCCGAGGACTGCCCGTGCGCCGGCAGCACGACGGGGGCCGCGAGTCGCGCGGTGCCCACGTCGATGCCCTCGATCGTGAGACGGGCGTCGATGCCGTCGACCGCGACGGCGCGGTCGTTGGGGTTGACGAGGCCCACCTCCACGGTGAATCGCGCGTCCATGGCGGTGAGGCGGTCGACGCGCACCTGCGTGACGGTCACGACGGGCGCCTCGAGCCGCGCCACGCTCGCGCAGGCCGACACCAGAGCGAACCCCAGCATCGCGACCGCGTTCGCGTACCATTGAGGCTTCGTCGTCTTCCCGCTGCGATCCATGGTGAGGCTCATTGTCGCATCGTCGCTGGCCCTGGCCGCGCTATCCGCCGCCGCCCAGGCGCTCCCCGACAACGCGCCCGTTCGCGTGGTGCCGGGCGGCGTGGGCGACGGCGCGTGGGTGACGGGCAAGCTCACGCGCAACAAGGGCTCGGGCTGCACGATGGTCGTGCTCGACAAGGCCCTTCCCGGCGGCTACACGATGGTCGCGCTCAACTCGGTGAAGAAGATGGAGCGCGAGGAGCGCGGCGCGTGGGTCGACGTGCCCGTCAAGCCCCTGCTCGCCAAGGAAACCAAGTCGTGCCGCGACGCGGACAACGACTAGAAGCCCGCGTCCCGTACGGAGACAACGCCATGCCCCGCCCCATCGCCGCCGCGTGCACGCTCGCCTTCACCGCGCTGTTCGCCTTCGCGAGCGCGCACGCCGCCCCCGTTGCGTTCACGTGCAGCGGCGCGAAGGTCGACGCCGCGCGCAAGGTCGCGAAAGCCAACGACTTGAAGCTGGGACTCGATCCCGCGGCGTGCTTCGGCGAGTTCCAGCTCACCGAGAGCCCGCGCAAGCAGATCGTGGTGGCCACGCCCGGCGCCGGCTGCAACGCGAAGCTCCTGAACGTCTACGACAAGTCGCGCTCTGGCACGTGGTACGCGCTCTTCAAGAAGCCGGTGTGCGGCACGTCGATCGCCGTCAGGCCGAAGAAGCCCGTACGGCGACAACATGATCACGATCGACGGGACGAGCTACCTCGAGAAGGGCGACGACTGGGTGCCCTTCAAGCGCTGAGCGCGAAGGCGTCAGACGTTGAAGCGGAAGTGCATGACGTCGCCGTCGCGCACCACGTAGTCCTTGCCCTCGAGGCGCATCTTGCCCGCCTCCTTGGCGCCGTGCTCGCCCTTGCACGTGAGGTAGTCGTCGAACGCGATGACCTCGGCGCGGATGAAGCCCTTCTCGAAGTCGGTGTGGATCACGCCCGCGGCCTGCGGCGCGGTGTCGCCCTTGCGGATGGTCCACGCGCGCACTTCCTTCGGGCCCGCGGTGAAATACGTCTGGAGGCCCAGTAGCGCATAGCCCGCGTGGATCACGCGGTCGAGCCCCGGCTCGCTCATGCCCATGTCGGCCAGGAAGACTTCCTTGTCCTCGCCTTCGAGGTCGGCGATCTGCGCTTCCATCTCGGCGCACACCGCCACCACCGGCGCGCGCTCCTTCGCGGCGTGCTCCTTGACCGCGTCGAGCAGTGGATTGCCCTCGAAGCCGTGCTCGGCGACGTTGGCGACGTACATCGCGGGCTTCATCGTGAGGAGGAAGAACGGGCGCAGGACGTCCTTCTCCTCCTCGTAGAGATCGGCGGAGCGCGCCGGGCGACCCTCGTTCAGGACCGCGTACACCTTCTTGAGCGCGGCCTCGATGCGCTGCGCTTCCTTGTTGCCGCCCGAGCTCGCGGTCTTGCCGTACTTCGCGAGCTGCTTCTCGACGGACGCGAGGTCGGCCAGCGCGAGCTCCGTGTCGATCGTCCCGATGTCGGAGACGGGGTCGACCTTGCCCGCGACGTGCACGACGTTGTCGTCGGCGAAGCAGCGCACGACGTGCGCGATGGCGTCGGTCTCGCGGATGTTGGCGAGGAACTGGTTGCCGAGGCCCTCGCCCTTCGACGCGCCCGCGACGAGTCCCGCGATGTCGACGAACTCGACGACCGCGGGCAGCACCTTCTCGGGCTTCGCGATCGAAGTGAGCGAGGCGAGCCGCGGATCGGGCACCTCCACGATGCCGACGTTGGGCTCGATGGTGCAGAACGGATAGTTCTCGGCCGCGATGCCCGCCTTGGTCAGGGCGTTGAAGAGGGTCGACTTGCCGACGTTCGGCAGGCCCACGATTCCGACTTTGAGTCCCATGGATTCAAGACGCCGGCGGGGCCGGCCCTTCCTTCGTGTGCAGCGTCATCATGGCGCGCTGCATGTCGCCCTTTGCGATGTCCGGCCAAGCGTCGAGCGAGCGCCGCATCGCGGCCTCGACGAGCGAGAGCTCTTCCGCGCGCGGCGGCTTCAGGACGTAGTCGACCACCTGCTGCTCGCTGAGCGCGGAGTCGCGTGGATGGCCGATGCCGAGTCTCAGCCGCCAGAAGTCGGGCGTGCCGAGCTGCGCGCGGATGTCCTTCAGGCCGTTGTGCCCCGCGACGCCACCGCCGAGCTTCATCTTCGCCTCGCCCGGCCGCAGGTCGAGCTCGTCGTGCACGACCAGGATCTCGTCGGGGGCGATCGAGAAGAAGCGCGCGAGCGCCCCCACCGCGCGCCCCGACAGGTTCATGTAGGTCGTCGGCTTCACGAGCCGCAGGTCGCCGGCCTTCGCGACCTCGCCGAAGAACTTCGACTCCGGCGCGAACGACGCGCCGAGCTTCGCGGCGAGCTCGTCGACGAGCCAGAAGCCCGCGTTGTGGCGCGTGCGCGCGTACTCCCGCCCCGGGTTGCCGAGGCCTGCGACGAGTCGGACGGGGGATGCCATGGACGGTCGTGCGCGAGGAGGAGCGCCGCAACGAAAAAGGGCCCGCGCGGATGCGGCGGGCCCCCTCGCGGCGTCCGTCGCGGGTTACTTCTTCTTGTCGTCCTTCTTCTCTTCCTTCTTCTCGGCGGCAGGGGCCGCGGCGCCTTCCGCCGCGCCGCCCGTGCCTTCCGCGGCCGCCGTCTCCTCGGCCTCGGCCGCCGCGCGCGGCACGACGGCCGTCGCGACCACCGGGTCGGTCTTCGACGTGACGACGCTCACGCCGTTCGGCAGCTTGAGCGCCGAGACGTGGATCGAGTGGCCCACGTCGAGGCCGCTCAGGTCGACCTCGATGAACTCCGGCAGGTCCTTGGGCAGGCACGACACGTCGACCTCGGTGGTGACGTGGCTCACGATCGCGCCGTTGAGCTTCACCGCCGGCGACGACTCGCCGTTGACGAAGTGCAGCGGCACCTTCATGTGGATCTTGCGGTTCTCGTCGACGCGCTGGAAGTCGACATGCAGGATCTCGTTGCGGAACGGGTGCATCTGCACGTCGCGCAGCAGCACCTTGCTGGCCGCGCCGTCGAGCTTCATCGTGAGGATCGACGAGTGGAACGTCTCGTTGCGCAGCGCGTGGAAGAGCGCGTTGTGGTCGAGCTCGATGGGCGTCGGCTTGACGGTGCCGCCGTACACGATGCCGGGCGCCTTGCCGGCTCGGCGCATGCGGCGGGACGCGCCGCGACCTTCCGTCGCGCGCGGGAATGCGGTGAATTCGATAGCCATGTGGATGTGCTCCGGTTGTCTGCGGCCTTCCGGAATCAAGGTCCGGTCGTCCGCTGGGATTGGCGACAAGTAAGTCGGGGCGTCGGTCGACTCTGCGCCGCCTTGCGACCGGCGGCGACGAAAAAAGTCGACTCTGACCCTACTTAGTTTTCCCGAAGTCGGGAAAGCCTTGAATTATAACCCGAAACCGGCCGCCGATCAATCCGTGAACAGCGACGACACCGATTCCTCGTTGCTGATGCGGGTCATCGTCTCGGCCAGGAGCTGCGCGCACGAGAGCTGGCGGATCTTGGAGCAGGCCTGCGCCTGCTCGGACAGCGGAATGGTGTCCGTCACCACCACCTCGTCCAAATCGGACTCCGCGATCCGGTTGCCGGCGCCGCCCGACAGGACCGGGTGCGTGCAGTAGGCGATCACCTTCCTCGCCCCGCGCTCCTTGAGCGCCGACGCCGCCTTGCACAGCGTGTTCGCGGTGTCGACGATGTCGTCCATGATCACGCAGGTGCGGCCGTCGACGTCGCCGATGATGTTCATCACCTCGGCGACGTTCGCCTTCGGGCGCCGCTTGTCGATGATGGCCAGGTCCGAGTCGAGGCGCTTCGCGATGGCGCGCGCGCGCACCACGCCGCCCACGTCCGGGGACACGACGAGGAGATTCTCGTAGTTGCGCTTCCACAGGTCGCCCAGGAGGATCGGCGTGGCGTAGATGTTGTCGACCGGGATGTTGAAAAAGCCCTGGATCTGGTCGGCATGGAGGTCCATGACCATCACCCGCTGCACGCCCACCGTGGAGAGCATGTCGGCCACGACCTTCGCCGTGATCGCCACGCGCGCGGAGCGCGGCCGGCGGTCCTGGCGCGCGTACCCGAAGTAGGGGATGGCGGCGGTGATGCGCCCGGCCGAGGCGCGCTTCAGCGCGTCGGCCATGACCATGATCTCCATGAGATTGTCGTTGGTCGGCGCGCAGGTGGACTGCAGGATGAACGCGTCGCGGCCGCGGACGTTCTCCATCAGCTCGACCATCACCTCGCCGTCGGAGAAGCGGTCGACCACGCAACGGCCCAGGCTCAGGTTCAAGTGCTTGCACACCGCCTCGGCAAGCCTCGGATTGGCGTTGCCCGTGAAAATGCGCATGCGCTCGAATGCCATGGTCGATCGGTCCCAGGGGGCCTTGCGGTCTTGCCAAGACCCGCGAGTCTATCCGAAACTGCGGCGAATTCGCGAGCGGCGCCCGAGGCAGAGGCGGCGTCGCTTCGCACGTGGTACGCCGCCGAAGCTCGCGCGGCTCGCGTTTTGCCGGGGGTGTCGCCATGCTCGAGAAGCTGACCCTGACGCTGTGCGCCTGCCTGGTGCTCGCGGTCGCGCCGCCTGTTCGTGCGGAGTACTCAGGATACGTGGAGATCGACGGCGTCCTGTATCCCCCGACCGCGCCGATCTGGCAACCGATCCTCAAAGGGCTCGCCAAGCTCGGCGACCCGCAGCATTCGACGATCACCGCCGTGCCGGCGGACGAGGCCACGACGATCGCCTTCACGGGTAACCGCCTCATCGCGGGCTATCTCAAGGACGCGGACCAGCTCCTGCCGTCGTTCTTCGTCCGGCAAACCGATTGCAGCCTCACCCAGCTCGCGGTGTCGGGCCAGGGCCTGCGCGTCGCGCCCGGCCTCGTCGCCTCGGTGCCGAACCTCCAGGACTACTTCCACGGCGTCGCCGGGCTCGGCACCACGCCCAACGTGTTCCCGAAAGGATGCGCGGACTCCCTCCTTGGCGCCTCCGGCCGCGTCGGCGGCTACCTCGGCAAGGGCACCGACGGCTCGCATCTCCTCTTCGACGCCGGCATGGCCTCGAGCGATCTCATCGTGCAGCGGATCACCCCGGCCTTTGCGGTCGTGACGACGACGCTCGCCACGGACGTCGGCGGCATCGTCGCCGTCGCCGACCTCAACGGCGACGGCTACAACGATATCGTCGCCACGGGCATCAAGGCGCCGGGCAACGGCACGCCCGGCATCGGCGTGTTCATCGCCAACCCCGACGGCACCTTCCAGGCGCCGGTGGTCTACGCCGTGACGGGCGCCACGCAAGTGACCGTCGACGACGTCAACGCGGACGGTCACCCGGACATCCTCGTCGCGAGCCTCCCCGATTTCAACGCCACGAGCCAGCTCCTCACCATCCTCGTGGGCAACGGCGCCGGCGGATTCACGATCGGGCCATCGTCTGCCACCGGCGCCATCTCCACCGCCTCGATCGTGACCGGCGATTTCCGCGGCACGGGCAGGAAGGACGCGATCGTCGGCAACGTCCTCATGAAGAGCAACGGCGACGGCTCGTTCGTCGCAGTCGCGCAGGCGTTGCCCTTCGGCGCGTTCGGCGCGCTCGCCACCGGCGACTTCAACGGCGACGGCAAGCTCGACGTCGTCGCGCTGCCGCCCAACGGTCCCGTCGCCGTGTACCTCGGCAACGGCGCGGGCGGATTCGGCGCGGGGTCGAGCTACGCCGCGCTCGTCGGCGGCGAGCACCTGATCGTCACCGACATCGACGGCGACGGTCGGCAGGACATCGTAGTGGGGCTGGGCGGCAACGGGATGTTCCTGGGCGACGCGAGCGCGCTCGGCATGTTCCAGATGCTGATGGGCCGCGGTGACGGCTCGTTCGTCGCCGCACCCGCGACGACGTCGATCGTCGGCACCGCCGCGGCCGCCGACTTCACGGGCGACGGCAAGGTCGACCTCGCGGGCCCGGCGCCGCTCGTCAACGGCTCGGCGCCGCCCGCCCTGGCCGTGGCGCCCGGCGACGGGTCCGGCCGATTCGGCACGCCGATCCTGACGTCCATCGCCATCGCCCCCAGCGTCGTGGCGAGCGCCGACCTCGACAAGGACGGCAAGATGGACGTCGTGGCCGCGGGCTACTACGGGCCGGTCGGCTACAAGCTCGTCGCGGCCTTCGGCAACGGCAACGGCACGTTCGCGAGGGAGCAGAACTACTCGCTGCCCGGACCGCCCGTCGCGCTCGCCACCGGCGACTTCGACGGCGACGGTCGCGTCGACATCGCCGTGGCCACGTCCACCCGGCTGGGCGGCGCGGGTACGTCCGGCGTGTACGTCCTCATGGGCCAGTCCAACGGGACCTTCGCGGCGCCGGTGCAGGTCGACGCCGCGAAGTCGGCGAGCCTCGCCGTCGCGGATTTGAACGGCGACGGCCGCAGCGACCTCGTGGTCGCCGACTTCGGCAACAAGAACACGAACACGCCCGGCACGGTGCACGTCTACGCCGGCAAGGCGGGCGGAGGCTTCACGGCGTCCACACCCGCCGCGCTGCTGGCCGCCGGCGTGCCGGCCTTCTACTTCACCGCGATCGCCATCGCCGACTTCAATCACGACGGCCACCGCGACATCGTGCTCGGCGGATTCGACTCGACGTTCAGCGCGCAGCTCGTGGCCCTGTGGGGCGACGGCGCAGGAGCGTTCGCGACCGGCGGCTCCATGGCGATCGACGGCGGCAGCCAGGATCCGGTGACCGCGATCGCCGCCGGCGACTTCGACAAGGACGGGCTCACGGACATCGCGTTCGCGCTCAACGACTACGCGGGCATCGTCTTCGCCACCGCGGACCCGGCGAAGTTCGCGCAAGGCACGTTCGCCATCGCCCCGCAGAACGTCGCACTGCTCGCCGCCGACCTGAACGGCGACGGCACCGCCGACATCGTGGCCGTCGGCGCGTCGTCGACCGCGTCGCTGGTCAACGGCGCGGCCTCGACGCTGCCCGGCAATGCGAACGTGGCGAGCAATCCGTACGGCGCGCTCGCCGTCACGGGCGCGACGCTCAACGGCACGACGATCAGCGGCTTCACCTCCAACACGCTGATCCAGCTCGGCAGCACGCCGGGAGCCGCGAACTCGTTCGCGCAGATCGACTTCCAGGGCCTGAGCCTCGGCGCGGGCAACACGCTCACCGTCCGCTCCGGCGCCGCGGGCCAGGCGGTGCACCTGCGGAACGCGGGCGGCGTCGCGAGCGTCATCGGCGGCGCGATCGTCGCGCAGGGCGGAGGCGGCGCCGCCGCGCCGATCCTCGTGGTGCAGGACGCGAACGGCCTCACCGTCAGCGCGGGCGGCAGCATCGCAGGCCCCGCGGGCCTCGCGGTCTCGACGCGCGCGACCTCGACGACCGGCGGCGCGCTCGTCAACAACGGCACGATCGACGGCGGCATCGGCCTCGACGTCTACTCGGCCCGCATCACCGGCGGCGGCGACTACCGCGGCAACGCGATCCTGCTGTCGACGTTCGGCAACACCAACAATCCCGTCAACGGCAACCACTTCCTGTCGAACGGCATCAAGCTGTCGCCCAGCACCGGCACCGACGTCGCGCTCACGATCAACCTGTACGGCGCGACCTCGCAGGTGCTCAACGTGAAGGCGAACGGCAACCTCACCGCGTCGCTGCCGTCGGCGTGGCACTCGGGCAGCACGCTGCCGCTCAACAACGCGCCCGTGCCGGCCGGCGGCACGCGCCCGGCGGGTACGCCCGAGCCCGCTTACGGCGGGGGCAGCATGATCGTGCAGGCGACGGGCAACCTGAAGCTCGCGGGCGGCGTGTCTCGAACGACTTCGCTTTCCCCGGCGGCATCGTGTTCAAGGCGGGGGGCACGATGAACGTGAACGGCGTGCTCATCAACCAGGGCTGGACGACGACGGGACGCACGTTCCAGGGCGTGTTCCTCGAGGCGCCCACGATCACGAGCCCTTCGCTCATCCTGGTCTACAGCAACGATCTCAACTGGGTGAACTTCAGCACGATGCCCGGCACGTTCGTGCGCGCGTGGACGCTCGTGAAGAACGGCAACGGAAGCTCGAGCTTCGCGATCGCCGACTCGACGGCGCCGCACGTCAACACGTATTCGACGCTCTCGGAAGCCGCGGCGAACGGCGAGTGCTGGACGTGCCTCGTCAACAACGTGCCGGTGGACATGCACGGGCCGTGAGCCCGTCGATCGACGGCCGCGATGCGCGCGGCCGGGGCCTTCAGCGGTCCTGGCGGACCTTCGCGCGGAACGTGCGGTCGTCGACCATCACGACGAGGCGCGCGGTCTCCGGCGGCTTGCCGGCATAGGTGAGCACCCATAGGCGGCCGGCCGTCTCGAATTCCACCTTCGGCGCCTCGAAGCTCGCGACCTTGAAGCCGCGATCGACGAGCGCGGCGTTGGCGCGAACGACGATGTCGCCTTCAGAGCGCTGGGGACCCGCGGGGCCCGCCGCGGCGGGCGGCGCATCGGCAGCAAAGGCGGGGAAGGAAGCGAGCGGCGCCGCAGGCGAGCGCGAGGGCCGCCGCGGCGGCGAGGGACTTTCATGGCGAATCGATTCGAATGGCTGGGGAGGTAGGGATCGAACCTACGAATGCCGGAATCAAAATCCGGTGCCTTACCACTTGGCGACTCCCCAGCGGAAACCTTGCCTCGCTATTATCGCGCGAACGCGGCAAGCGGATGACGTGGAAGCGTGCGAACCAGCCATCCGTCGACCCCCGGCGGCAGCGCCGCGAGCGTCTCTTCCGCGCGCCGCCTTTCGGCGTGCGCCACGAACACGCAGGATCCCGAGCCCGTCATGCGCGAGTCGCGCCACGCTGCGAGCGCGCGCGCCGCCGGGGCGCATCGCGAGGCGGTCACGGCCGCGAGATCGTTTCGGCCATAACCCTCGGAAAGACGTCTATTTTCGCCGACGCCGTGTCGCGTGTCAATTCGGGGGCCGCGAAGACGTCGGCCGTGCGCACGTGCGCGAGGATGCGCCAGCGCGATCCAGCGCGGCGCCAGGGGTGACCGGCGTCAACGCCTCACCGATGCCGCGGGCGATGGCGTTGTCGCCGCCGACGAAGAAGGAACGTCGGCGCCCAGCGTCTTGCCGAGCGCGGCCAGGTCGGCGCGGGGCCACTCGAGGCCATCACGCGGTTGAGCGCGAGGAGCACGCTCGCGGCGTCGGAGCTGCCGCCGCCGAGGCCCGCGCCCATCGGGATGCGCTTTTGCACGTCGATCGCCGCGCCCTTCGACGTATTCGACGCGTCCTTGAGCGCACGCGCGGCGCGAAGCGCGAGGTCGTCGCGCTCGGGCACGCCTTCGACGTCGCGCACGCGCACGATCGCGCCGTCGTCGCGCGCATCGATGGCGATGGCGTCCGCGAGGTCGACGAGCGCGAACAGCGACTCGATCTCGTGATAGCCGTCCGCGCGACGCCCCGTGACGTGCAGGAAGAGGTTGACCTTCGCGGGCGCCGCGACGGTGATCACGCGGCCTCGAAGCGGTCGACCACGATCCTGACCTCGATCAACTCGCTGCCGGGATAGCGCATCACGAGGCGCGACGGCCGCGCCGAGGCGTCGTCGGCGTACGCGTACACGATTTCCCCCCTCTGCCGCAGCACCTTCGGGCGCCCCGCGACGTCGCGCTCGATATCGCTCGCGCTGCCGCTTTCGGGCACGCCCTGCACCCACGACGCGAGCCCGTCGACCGGCAGCGGCACGCCGAGCACCGCCTGCGAGCGCGCGCCAGTCCGCGTAGTCCGCGGCAGGCTCGCCCGGCCGCACGACGCGCACGCCGCCCGCGTCGCGGCGCATGCGCGCGACCACCTGGCCCAGCGGTGTGGCGACGTCGAAGTCGTCGGTCGAGGCATCGTGGCGCCACGCGAAATGCACGGCGACGCCGTCGTCGCCGCGACGCGCCGACATGCGGCCGTCGGCCGAGAACGTCGCGGCGGCCGCGACCGAGGGCACGGGCGCGGTCGGCACGCTCGCGCACGCCGCGAGGAGCGCGACGCCCCACGCCGCGAGCGCCGCGCGCATCAACGCGCGAGTCGTCGGACCGTCTCGAGCAGGAGCACGTTGTCGGGCGTGGTCTTGAGCTGCGACTGCCACACCTCCTGCGCGCGATCGCGATCGCCTTTCGCCCACAGCACCTCGCCCAGGTGCGCGGCGATCTCGGCGTCCTGCCGCTCCTTGAGCGCGAGGCGAAGGTAGCGCTCCGCGTCCGCGTAGCGGCCGAGCTTGAACATCGCCCAGCCCATGCTGTCGAGGATGAACGGGTCGTCGGGCGAGAGCTTGTGCGCGCGCTCGATGAGCGCCAAGCCCTCCGCGGTGCGCGACGTGCGGTCGACGATCGTGTAGCCGAGCGCGTTGAGCGCCTGCGCGTCGTCGGGCTTCAGCTCCGTCACGCGGCGAAGGCGCGCCTCCGCCTCGTCGATCTTGTCGAGGCGCTCGGCGACCATCGCGGCGTCGTACAGGAGCTCCGGCGAGTCCGGGTACTCCTTCAAGCCCTGCGCCAGCACGGCGTACGCGGCGTCGAAGTCGTTGGCGTCGCGCAGGAGCTGCGCCTCCGCCTGGCGGACCTGCACGCGCTGGTCGACGGTCACGGCGGGCAGCGCGACCAGGTACTTGCGCCCGTCGTCCACCTTGCCGAGCTTGCCCATCATCGCCGCGACGCGGAGCTTCGCGAGCCAGCCGCGATCGCCCTCGGGGACCGCCTTGTAGCGCTCGATCGCCTCGGCGTAGTTGCCCTTCTCGTCGGCGACCTGCGCGTAGTAGAACTCCACCGCGCCGTTCTCGCCGTAGCTCGCGCGCTTGAGGTCGGACAGCAGCGACTCCGCGGTGTCCCAGTCCTTCATCTGCAGCGAGATCACCGCGACGCCGAACTCGAACTCGCGCGCGCTGCGATCGCGGTCCCAGAGCTTTGGAACACGGCGCGCGCTTCCGCGTAGCGCTTCTGCTCGACGTAGAGCTGCGCGAGCGCGCCCGCCGCCGCGCGGGCCTCGGGATTGAAGACGAAGAACTGCGCGAGGAACGCGCTGGCCTCGTCGGGCTTCTTCTTCGACAGGATCTCGGCCTTGAGGAGCGCGGCGCGCTCCCAGTCGGCGCGAAGCTCGAGCGCGCGGTCGATCTCCTCGAGCGCGACGGCGTCCACCTGCGCCTCGGGCACGCCGCCGTTGTACGCCGCGAGCGAGACCGCGAAGTGCGCCTCGGGATTCTTGGGGTAAGGCTTCGCGAGATCGCGGATGAGCTCGTAGACCTGGCGGCGGTCGAAGGCGTCCGCGGCGAGGCGATTCAATTGCAGGAAGATGTCGCCGGGGCCGCGCTCGGTCACGGCGGCGTCCGCGATGGCCTTCGAGGCGGGACTTCACGTCGCTGTCGACCGCGACTTCGCCGGACTTGCCGGCGCTGCCGGCCGCGAGCGCCGCGAGGATCTGCTTCGGGCGCTCGGCGGTGGGATCGAGCTGGGCCCAGAGCTTGGCCGACTCCTGCGCGAGTCCGCGCATGCGGGCGCCGAGGGCCACTTCGGCGGCGCGGCGGGCGAGGCGCGGATCGCGGGCGTCGCGCGCGGCCTCGAAGTAGGCGCGCGCGGCGAGCGAGGCTTCGCCCCGCTGCAGCGCCACGTCGCCCAGGATCACGCGATAGAAGATGTCGGCGGTGAGCCCGCTCGTGTCCTCGCGCGCCGGCGCGACCGGCGACGGCGCGCTGCCCGGCGAGATGGATTGCGATTGCGCGAGCGCGGCGGGCGCCGCGGACGCGGCGGCGATCACGGCGGCGGCAAGGAAGGCGCGCGGGAAGCGAAGGGGGACCGTTGTTGCAAGGGGCGGCATGGGGCGCTCGCAGGTGTTCGTGGTAGGGCCGCGCCGAGGGGCAGGCAGGGACGTGACGCGGTCGATGTTAGGCTATATCCGGCAGCGCAACAAACGCCGCTCTCCCGCCTGGCTCGCCGGCCTCCCACCATGCCTGAACTGCCCGAAGTGGAAACCACGCGGCGCGGAATCGCGCCGCACGTGACCGGCCGCAGGATTGCGCGGCTCGTCGTGTACGACCCCCGCCTGCGGTGGCCGGTTCCCGAGGACGTCGCGAAACGCGTGGAAGGCCGAGCCATCGATCGCGTGGAGCGCCGAAGCAAGTACTTACTGTTTCGATTGGGCCCGGATACGCTGCTCATGCACTTCGGCATGACCGGCAGCCTGCGGGTCTACCGGAAGCCTCCGCCGCGACGCCCGCACGATCACGTCGACCTCGTCCTGGACGACGGGACGCTCCTCCGCTACCACGACCCCCGACGGTTCGGCGCGCTCCTGCTCTTGCCGTCGCCGGCGGAAGGTCACCCGCTGCTCGCGGGACTGGGCCCGGAGCCGCTGGAGCCGGGCTTCGACGAGGCCGGGCTCTGGTCGGCGCTTCGCACGCGCACCGCGGCGATCAAGCTCGCGCTCATGGACAACGGGGTGGTCGTGGGCGTGGGGAACATCTACGCCAACGAGGCGCTCTTCCGCGCGGGCATCCGTCCGACCACCCCGGCGCGGAAGGTGTCGCGCCCGCGCATCGCGAAGCTCGTCCGCGCCGTGCGCGAGGTCCTCGCCGAGGCCATCGACAAGGGCGGCAGCACGTTGCGCGACTACGTCGACGCCGACGGCCGCGCCGGCGAGGCGCAGCTCCGCTACTTCGTCTACGGCCGTGAGGGCGAGCCCTGCAGGATCTGCGGAACGCGCATTCGGGTGAAGCGCCTGGGCGCCCGCGCCTCGTTCTACTGTCCGGCCTGCCAGCGCTGACGCCGGAGCGCCCCGCGCCACCTTCCTGACGCGCAACGGCACGTCGAACGGGTGCCCTGGGCGGGGCGCCATGAGAGGCCCGAGGCGGAAAGGCCCCACCTGCGAAAGGGCATGACTTGTGCTTTACAGCCAGCCTGACTGATAAAGTTGCGCCCCCTTCGCAACGCCGCGCCGCCCGGAGAGGTGAGGCGCCCGGGAGACAAGAGGATCTTCATGAACCAGTCCCGCGATCTCGCTGCCCGCTTTGAAGCGTACAGCGACTGGCGCCGGCGCCTGTCCGGCAGCGTCCTGTCGCTGCACGAGTGGATGCAGGAGCAGGACCTGGCCGACTCGCAGGTGGACCTGCGCGTCCAGCAACTCCTCGAGCGCCTGCACCAGGACAAGCTCATCGTCGCCTTCGTCGCCGAGTTCTCGCGCGGCAAGTCCGAGCTCATCAACGCGATCTTCTTCGCCGACTTCGGCCAGCGACTCCTGCCGTCGTCGGCGGGCCGCACGACGATGTGCCCGACCGAGCTCCTGTACGAGCCGTCGCGGCCGCCGTCGATCCGCCTGCTGCCGATCGAGACGCGGCAGAAGGAGGCGAGCGTCGCCGAGTTCAAGAACTACGCCGACGAGTGGGTCACGTTCCCGCTCGACCTCGCCTCGGCCGAGAAGATGGGCGAGGCGCTGTCGCGCGTATCGCAGGTCAAGCGCGTGCCGGTGGAGCTCGCGCGGAAGTACGGCCTGTACGGCCACGGCGAGGACGACCTCCTCGCGGCGCTCGAGCACGGCGACGAAGGCAGCGTCGACATCCCTTGCTGGCGCCACGCGGTCATCAACTTCCGCATCCGCTGCTGCAGCAGGGGCTCGTGATCCTCGACACGCCGGGCCTCAACGCCATCGGCACCGAGCCCGAGCTCACGCTCAACCTCCTGCCGAACGCGCACGCGCTGCTCTTCATCCTCGCCGCCGACGCCGGCGTGACCAAGACGGACCTCGAGGTGTGGAACCAGCACCTCGCGGGCGACGACCCTGCCACCAAGGCCGGCCGCATCGTCATCCTGAACAAGATCGACGGCCTCTGGGACGACCTGAAGTCCGGCGAGGCCATCGAGCGCGAGATCGACCGCCAGGTGCGCACGAGCGCCCACATGCTGGGCGTGCCCGTTTCGCAGGTGTACGCGACGTCCGCGCAGAAGGCGCTCCTCGCGAAGGTCAACGGCGACGACGCGCTCCTCGCCGGGAGCCGGCTGCCGGCGCTCGAGGCGTCGCTGTCCCAGCGGCTCATCCCCGCCAAGCGCGACATCGTCGGCGCGGCGTCGCAGGGCGAGGTGCGCGCGCTCGCCGCGAACGTGCGCGCGATGCTCGACGCTCGCATGGCGGGCGTGAAGGAGCAGCTGGCCGAGCTCACCGCGCTGCGCGGCAAGAACCAGGACGTGGTCGGGCTCATGATGGAGCGCGTCCGCCAGGAGAAGGACCTCTTCGAGCGCGGCCTCGCGCGCTACACCGCGCTTCGCAACGTGTTCTCGCAGCAGACCAACGACCTCTTCGACCACATCGGCCTCGAGGCGCTGCGCGCCAACGCGGGCCGCACGCGGCGCCACATCGAGGACAGCCCGTTCACGCGCGGCGTGCGCAGCGCCATGGGCGATTTCTTCCGCGACATCCACGGTGATTTCGCCGCGGCCTCGCGCCAGGCGACCGAGATCCACGACATGATGCGCGCCATGTACGCGCGCTTCGCGAAGGAGCACGCGCTCGAGGCGTTCAACCCGCCGCCGTTCTCGGTGCTCAAGTACCAGAAGGAAGTCGAGCGACTGGAGCGCGCCTACAACACGCACTTCAACACGCTGTGGAACATGGTCAGCAAGGCGAAGTTCGCGCTCATGAAGCGCTTCTTCGAGACCATCGCCTCGCGCGTGCGCCACGTGTACGTCGTCGCCAACCGCGATGCCGAGGCCTGGCTCAAGGCCGTCATGTCGCCCCTCGAGACGCAGGTCCGCGAGCACCACCTGCAGCTCCGCCGGCGCCTCGAGAGCATCAAGCGCATCCACCGCGCGAGCGGCGAGCTCGAGGAGCGCATCGTGGAGCTCGAGCAGCAGGGCGCGGCCGTCAACGAGCAGATCCGCGGCCTCCACAAGAAAGTTGCTGAAATCGACGCGATCGTCGAATCGCCCGAGCTTTTGCCGATGGCGGCCAACGCGTGACGCCAAACGGCGACAGTTACGGGTCGGTTTTGTAGGACGAAAATATTTTTCAATCAGGCAATTGCCTGATTTTTTTCATCATCGTCCGACGAGAGGCGTTTTGGGGGGTTTCCGGGAACTCGGCAGGGGCTTGCGTTGTCCTATAATTGCCTTATTGCCCAATCCTTGCCCACCTTCGGTCCGGCCCAACCGGCATTAACATCATGCGCTTGCGATACCTGCTGGGCGTGCTGTGCGCGGCATTCACGCTGTCCGCCACCGCCGCCATCCCCGCCTCCGAACAGACGGTGGCCATCGAGTTCTACCACAGCCAGCTCGATCATTATTTCATCACGGCGGACGCCAAGGAGATCAGCGATCTCGATACGGGCGTCCACACGGGCTGGGTAAGGACGGGCTACCAGTTCGCCGTCTTCAAGGCCGGCAGCGCATACCCGGGCACCGTCCCGATGTGCCGCTTCTACAGCCCCACGCTCGACACGCACTTCTACACATCGAAGGCGTCGGAGTGCCAGGACGTGAAGGACAAGTTCGCGGCCACCTGGACGTTCGAGTCGGCGGAAGTGTTCCGCGCCATCCCGGTCGATTCCACCACGGGGCTCTGCGCAGCAGACACCACGCCCACCTATCGCCTCTACAACAACCGGCCCGATGCGAACCACCGCTACACCGACCAGGTCTCGCTCTTCGTCTACATGAAGGGCAGCAAGAGCTACGTGCCTGAAGGCGACGGCAGCCCCGCGCTTCCGGTCGTGTTCTGCACGCCCGCCGGCGGCGACCTCGTGCCGGCCGCGTCGCCCTCGGCGCCCAATTGCACGGTCACCTCGAGCAGCGGCAACCCGACGCCCGGCGCGTCGATCACGCTCAACGCCACCTGCACCAACAGCCCCACCACGTTCATGTGGAGCGGCTGCACGAGCAGCACGTCGACCTGCGTGGCCACCCAGGCCGCCGCGGGCATCGCGTCGTACACGCTGTACTCGGCCAACGCCCTCGGACCGGGCGCGCCCGTCCCGCTCAGCGTGCCCTGGGGCAACGCCGGCGGCGGGGTGAAGCCCACCTGCACGCTGTCGAGCAACAATCCCAGCCCTGCGATGGGCTCCACGCTCACCCTCTCGGCGAGTTGCAGCCAGACGCCCACGTCGTACGAGTGGAGCGAGTGCAACTACCTCATCCAGAGCATCTGCAATCCCATCCCGACGTGCGCGACCACGTCCGCGACCTGCGCCATCGCGGCGACGATCAGCGGCTGGACGCGCTACTCCGTCGTGGCCGTGAACGCCGCGGGCAAGTCCACGGCCTCGCCGCTCGACGTCTACTGGACGCCCACGTCCGGCGGCGGCGGCGGCGGTGGTGGTGGCGGCGGCGGTGCCGCCCCGTCCTGCTACGTTTCGGCGAGCGACCCCGCGCCGCAAGTC
>JBGAIS010000087.1:0-19159 GCA_044225355.1 Casimicrobiaceae bacterium
GTCGACGGGCATGTCCTCGAGCAGCCGCCGCGCCTGGTCGGCGACCCAGTCGGCGTCGATGGCGAGCATGCCCTCGACGCCGAGCGAGTCCTGCACCGTGATGGCGGTGACCACCGACAGCGGGTGGCAGCCCATGCTGGACACGGTGAGGATGTCGGCCTGCAGCCCCGCGCCGCCCGAGGGGTCGGAAGCGGCGAAGGTGAGGACCAGGGGCGGAAAGCCGGGCTCGTTGTCGGGCATGGAAAGACGCGGTGGATGGGCGGCGCGATGGGGCCGTGGGCGGGGAAACTGCGGCAACGCTACAATTGGCGAGTTTACTCCACCCTTACTTCGCGAAACCGCTGCCGTTGCCGATGAAAAAGTACATGTGCCTCATCTGCGGATGGATCTACGATGAGGAGACCGGCGCCCCCGAGGAAGGCATTCCCGCCGGGACGCGCTGGGAGGACGTCCCGCCCAACTGGACGTGCCCGGAGTGCGGGGCGCGCAAGGAGGACTTCGAGATGATCGAGCTATGAGGATCCTGCATACGATGCTCCGCGTGGGCGACCTGCCGCGGTCGATCGCCTTCTACGGCGACGTCCTGGGCATGCAGCTGCGGCGCCAGACGGACCGTCCCGAGCAGAAGTACAAGCTCGCGTTCATGGGCTTCGCGGACGACCCCGACGGCGCCGAGATCGAGCTCACGTACAACTACGGCGTGGGCCAGTACGATATCGGCAGCGCGTACGGCCACATCGCGCTCGAGGTGCCGAACGCCGCCGCGGCGTGCGAGGCGGTGCGCGCGAAAGGCGGCAAGGTCACGCGCGAGGCCGGCCCCGTCAAGGGCGGCACCACGGTGATCGCGTTCGTCGAGGACCCGGACGGCTACAAGATCGAGCTCATCGAGCACGGCACCGGCAACACGTAGCTGTTTACGCCTGCTCGAGCAGCGCTTCGAAGTCGCGCGTGAACGACGCCGTGTCGAAGAGCGGAAGCGTGGCGCGCCCCCGCTCGAGATGATCGCGGCAATGCGCGAGGTGCCCGCGGTCGGCGCACAGGGCGCGCAGCAGCGTCGCGTACGCACCGGGCGTTTCCGCGACGAGATCCCGGAAGGCCCGCGGCCGCGCCAGGAGCTCGCGCCCACGCGCCCGGCGAACGTCGTGCCGCGGCAGGTGACGAGGGCATGCCTGCGAAGAGAGCGTCGCTTCCCGTCGTATGCGAGCCGTACGGCAGCACGTCGAGGGCGACGTCGGCGCAGCGCAGGCGCGCGAGATGCGCCGCCTGCAGGAGCATGGGCGCGAAGATCAACTGACCCTCGTCGACGCCCGCCGACTGCGCGAGCACGCGCAGGTTTCGCTGGGCGGGCGCGTACGGCACGCCGAGCCAAAGCACGGCGTCGTCGTGCTCGCGCAGCACGTCGAGCCAGGCGCGCACGAAGGGCTCCGTCATCTTGTACGTCTGGTTGAAGCATCGCGAGCACGAGGCCGCGCTCGGGCAATCCGGCTTGCGCGCGCGACGCGGCCGGCGGCAGCACGCGGCGGTGGTCGTTGGCCTGGTAGCAGCGCGGCAGGCGCAGCACGCGCTCGGCGAACTCGCGGTCGCTCCCGGCCGGCGCGACGATCTCGTCGGCCACGATCGCGTCCACGGCGGCGTATCCGATCGTGCCCGGGAAGCCCAGGTAGTGCACCTGCACGGGCGCCGGCCGATGCGCGAGCACCTCGATGCGCGTCCCGCCGGTGTGGCCCTTGAGATCGACGAGGACGTCGAGCGCGTCGGCCGCGATCGCGCGCGCCGCCGTCGCGTCGTCCATCTCGCGCACGTCGCGCCAGTGCTCGAACGCGGCGCGCAGGCGGCGGCGCATGTCGCTGCCGTCGTCGCGGTCGCCGGCGTACGCGAAGGCCTCGATGCGCGAGCGATCGTGCAGCTCGAAGAGCCCCGCCGCGAGATGCGCGGTCGCGTGGTCGTGGAAGTCGGTCGACAGGTAGCCCACCCGCAGCCGCGTGCCGCGCTGGCGGATCACCGCGGGCGCGGCGGGCGGCGTGGGCACCGGCAGGTTCGCCCGCGTCCAGTCCTCGATGAGCGAGCGCTGGAGCCGCGCGTCGTCGACCAGCGCGACGGCCGTCATCGGCTCGCACGCGGTGATCGCGGGCGGGGGTGCCGCCCAGTCGCACGCGTAGCGCCGGGCCATCGCGAGCGAGGCGGCGATGCGCGGCGCATCCGGCGAAGCTGCGCCGCGCGCGCGAAGGCATCGACGGCGTGCGAGAGGTAATCCTCGCCCGGCATCGCGGCAGCGTCGGCGCGGGTGACGCCGATGCGCCGCGCCTGCGCCTCCATGCACGCATTGCCGAGCGCGAGCCAGGCGCCCGCGTTGTCCGGGGCGTTCTGCGCGGCGTGGGCATACGCGGCCGCGGCGGCTTCGGAGCGCGCCGCGCTGTCGAAGCTCGTGGCCGTACCGGAACAGCGCGTCGGAGAGAAGCTCGCGCGCTTCCGGGTGCGCGGGATCGAGCGCGAGCGCGTCGTGGAAATGGGCGGCGGCCGCTCGCGCGTCGCCGGATCGAAGGGCCTGGCGACCCAGCGCGATCAGCCCGCCGGATCGCCTTGCGCCACGATGTCAGCCGGCGTCGGTTCGCAGGAGCTCGCGCAGGTCGTGCGCGAACACCTCGAGGCCCTGCCCGTGGCTCGCGTACACGCGGAGCCGGCCCTTGGGGTCGAACACGAACACGCCCGCGGAGTGGTCCATCGTATAGCTGCCCGGCGTGGGGCCGGGCTGCTTCTGGTAGATGACCTTGAACTCCTTCGCGACCTTCTCCGTCGCGGCGGCGTCGCCCGAGAGATCCGATGAAGCGCTTGTCGAAAGCGGGCACGTACTCGGCGAGGAGCGCCGGGGTGTCTCGCTCGGGGTCGACGGTGATGAACACGACCTGGACGCGATCGGCGTCCGGTCCGAGCTGCTTCATCGCCTCGGCGAGCGTCACGAGCGTCGTGGGGCACACGTCGAGGGCATTGCGTGTACCCGAAGAACACGACGACGGTCGGCGGAAATCGGCGAGCGTGCGCGTCTTGCCTGAGGGATCGGCCAGCGAGAACTCGCGACCGAACGACGAGCCCGTCACGTCGGACGCCTTGAACTTGGGGCCCTCGGGCGAGCAGGCGACGAGCGCCAGGACGACAAGCGCGCCCGCGAGGCTTCGAAGAATGCGGGACCCGCGCATGGACGGCGTTGCTACCAGTAGTGGTCCACCAGCAGGGCCGCGAACATCGCGCTCAGGTAGACGATGGAGTAGCGGAACGTCGCGCGGGCGAGGTCGTCGCTGTAGCGGAGGTAGAGACGCACCGCGTACGCGAGGAACACGGCGCCCAGCGCGAGCGCGGCGACGAGGTAGAGCGCGCCGCTCATGCGGATCGCGTAGGGCATGAGCGAGACGGCCACGAGCACGAGCGTGTACAGCACGATCATGAGCCGCGTGTACTTAGACCTGTGGGTGACGGGCAGCATCGGCAGCCCGGCCTTCTGCGTAGTCCTGCGTGCGGTAGAGCGCGAGAGCGCCTGCAGTGCGGCGGCGTCCACGCGAAGATGATGAGGAAGAGCAAGAGCGGCTCGGGCGCGATGTCGTTATGATCGCCGCCCACCTGAGCACGGGCGGCATTGCGCCCGACGCGCCGCCGATGACGATGTTCTGCGGCGTGGCGGGCTTGAGGACGATCGTGTACACGACCGCGTAGCCCACGAACGTGGCGAGCGTGAGCCACATCGCCAGGGGGTTCCCACGTAGGCGAACAGGATCAGCAGGCCGGCGCCGCCCACCATGGTCGCGAACACCGCGGTCTGCAGCGACGTGAGCTCGCCGCGCGGCAGCGGGCGCGCCCGCGTGCGCTGCATGACGGCGTCGATCTTCTGCTCGACGAGGCAGTTGATGGCCGCGGCGGCGCCCGCGACGAGCGCGATGCCCACGGTGGCGGCGAACACCACGCCCGCCGGCGGCAGGCCGGGCGCCGCGAGGAACATGCCGATGACCGCGCAAAAGACGATCAGCGAGACGACCCGCGGCTTGGTCAGCGCCAGGAATTGCTTGAGGCGGCCTTCGGCCAGGGCGAGCGCGGTCATGGAAGGGAAGCGGCGAGCGGAGGTGAACAGGCTATTTTACACCCGCCTCAGCCGATCCTCGAGGCCCGCAGGAGGCGCTCGATGTCCTTCGACATGGCCTTGACGTCCGGGTCGAGCGGCCACGCGAGCACGAGGTTGCCCAGGGGGTCGACGAGGTAGATGCGGCGCGCGCCGGCGGGCCATGCCGCGAGCGCCCCGCCGCGAGCGCCGACGATGCGCAGGTCCGGGTGCTCGGCGGCGATCGCCGCGGCGGGCTTGCCGTCGCCCGTCGCGAGCCAGACCCGCGCCACGCGATCGGCCTCGCGGTTCTGGATGGTGCGCGCCTGTCGCGTGGCGTACAGGGCCTTCGCGCACGCCGCGTCGCAGTCGGCCGGCGCCTCGACGACCAGCGCCCACTTGCCGCGCACGTCGGCCATCGTGAAGCCGTCGCCGGTGACCTCCGGCGCAAGGGCCGTTGGCAGGAGCTCGCCGTAGTTGACCTGCTTGTCGCGCGGGAACCAGTAGTACGCGGCGTACGACGCGACCACGGGCGCGAGCGCCACCAGCGCGATCAGGATCATCGTGCGCCGGCCGCGGCGAACGGCCGCGGGATCGGGCGGGGTCAGCGGGGGCGTCGCCACGTGAAGTACGCCCACAGTCCCGCGGCCAGCGAGGCGAACAGGAACCACTGGACCATGTAGATGCGGTGCTTGTCGACGCCGAAATCGGGCGCAGGACGGTCGCGCACGAGGCTCGCGTCGCGCTCGCCTGCGGGCGCGGTCTGCTCGACGATCACGGGCAGCACGTCGAGCCCCGTGGCGCGCGCATAGCGGCCGAGGTCCAGGTTCTGCCACACGGCGCCGGCCACGGTGTCGCGCGACAGCTCGATGAACGAGGACGAGGGCACGTTCACGCGACCCGTGAGCGTAACCGCGCCGGCGGGCGGGGGAACGACGGGAAGCTCGGCGCGCGTGGCGCCCGCGGCGGTCCACCCGCGATCGACGAGCACCACGCGGCCGTCGGCAAGCGCAAGCGGCGCGACCACCTCGTAGCCGGCGCGGCCTTCGTGGATGCGGTTGTCGATGAAGATGTGGCGCGGCGCGTCGAACGAGCCCGTGACCGTCACCGGGCGGAAGCGCCACGCCTCCCATTCGCCGGTCGCCGGCAGCGGAACGGGCGCCGCGCGCTCCGCGGCGTCCAGCATCGCGCGGAGCGCGAGCTTGCCTTCCATGCGCCCGTGCTGCCACACGCCCGCGGCGACGCACAGCGCGATCACCGCCGCCGCGACCAGGGTGGGCACGAAGGCGGGGCGCAAGCGGCGCGCGGGCGGCGCGGTGGAATCGCTCATCGGAGTCGGCACGGCATGCATGCGTGGCTTACACTTCCGGGCGTGAAAGTCGTCGTCGTCGCCGTCCTCATCGCCATCGTCATCGCGCTTTTCGCCGCGCTGGTTTTCCTCTATCGCGATGCGGGACGCGGCAAGCGGGTGGTGTGGATGCTGACCGTGCGCGTCGCATTGTCGGTGAGCCTCGTCGCCTTCCTGCTGCTGAGCTATTACATGGGCTGGATCGGGCCCAACGGCATTCGCTGACGTCCCCGCAGGAACGAAAAAGCCGCACGGTGCGCCGTGCGGCTTTTCGCGCCGTCAGCCGGCGGTCAGACGAGCCAGTACACCAGCACGAACAGCAGCAGCCACACGACGTCCACGAAGTGCCAGTACCACGCCGAGGCCTCGAACGCGAAGTGGTGGTCGGCGTCGAAGTGGCCCTTCAGCACGCGGAAGAACATCACCAGCAGCATCGTCGCGCCGATGGTGACGTGCAGCCCGTGGAAGCCCGTCAGCATGTAGAACGTCGAGCCGTAGACACCCGTCGACAGCTTGAGGTTCATTTCCGAGTACGCATGGTGGTACTCGTAGGCCTGCAGGCAGACGAACGAGAAGCCCAGCGCGATCGTGAGGAAAAGCCACAGCTTGAGGCCGCCGCGGTTGCCCGCCTTGAGCGCGTGGTGCGCGATCGTCAACGTGACGCCCGACGTGAGCAGGATGATGGTGTTGATGAGCGGGATGCCCATCGCGCTCATCGGCGTGAACTGCGCCGTCTCGTACGGGCCGTTGGTGGGCCACTGCGCGGCGTAGTTGGGCCACAGGAGCTTCGACCCGATGCCGCCCAGGTCGGGTACGGACAGGTTGCGGATGTAGAACAGCGCGCCGAAGAACGCCGCGAAGAACATCACCTCGGAGAAGATGAACCAGCTCATCGACCAGCGGAACGAGAGGTCGACCTTGCTGTTGTAGAGCCGGTGTTCGGACTCGCCGATGACCGTGCCGAACCAGCCGAACAGCATGACGAGCAGGACCGCGAACCCCGCCCCGACCATCCACGGGCCGGGCGCGTAGGCGTTGAACCAGAACGCCGCGCCGGACCCCATGAGGAGAAGCGCGAACGAGCCGACGATCGGCCAGTGCGAAGGCTGCGGGACGTAGTAGTACGGCTTGGCGCCGTCGGCGGCTGCGGACATGAAGCGTGCTCCCTTTAGGTCGTGCTCTTATCGCTAACTCTTGCCACCTTCGACCTCGAAGAAGGTGTACGACAGCGTGATGGTGTTGAGTTCCTCGGGCGCTTTGGGGTCGACCACGAAGACGACCGGCATCTTGCGCACCTCGCCCGGCTGCAGCGTCTGCTTCGCGAAGCAGAAGCACTCGAGCTTCTGGAAATAGTTGGCGGCGTACTGCGGCCCGTAGCTCGGGATGGCCTGGCCCGTCACCACGCGACCGGTCGTGTTGACGACTTCGTACTCGACCTGGCGCACCTCGCCCGGGTGCACGCTGACGATGGTCTCGAGCGGGCGGAACGTCCACGGCAGGTTGCGCAGGTTCGAGTCGAGCTCGATGCGCACGCTGCGGCCCGTCACGACCTGCGTATTGCGCACTTCGTCGGCCTGCGCGATGTTGCGCAGCCCGGTGACCTCGCAGATCTTCTCGTAGAACGGCACCAGGAGGAATCCGAATCCGAACATGCCGACGACGACCACGCACAGGCGCAGCAGCAGCGCCCGGTTGGAGGTGGCGACGGCGGCGGTGGTCATTTGCGCAGCAGGTTGCGGCCGATGGCGAGGCCCAGGAACAGCAGGACCGCGGCGCCCAGCACCGTCATCCCCGTCGACGCGTCGCCGACGTACTTCGCGAACACGATGCCCGCGAAGAAGACGAGCGCGATCGACGCGAGGACCAGCGCCGTGCGGACGTTCGCGCTGCGGACGTCGGGCTTCTGCTCCATCACTTCACCACGGGCGGCGTCTCGAACGTGTGGTACGGCGCCGGCGACGGCACCGTCCATTCGAGCGTATCCGCGCCTTCCCAGGGCTTGGCGGGCGCCTTGGCGCCGTCGCCGCGAATGCACTTGATCAGCACGAACACGAAGATGAGCTGCGTCAGGCCGAACCCGAACGCTCCGATCGTCGCGACCATGTTCCAGTCGGCGAACTGCTGCGAGTAGTCCGGGATGCGGCGCGGCATGCCCGCGAGGCCCAGGAAGTGCATCGGGAAGAACGTCACGTTGAAGAAGATCATCGCGAGCCAGAAGTGCAGCTTGCCGAGCTTCTCGTCGTACATCGTGCCGGTCCACTTCGGCAGCCAGTAGTACGCCCCGCCGAAGAAGGCGAAGAGCGAGCCCGCCACGAGCACGTAATGGAAGTGCGCGACGACGTAGTACGTGTCCTGCAGCTGGATGTCGACCGGCGTGATCGCGAGCACGAGGCCCGTGAAGCCGCCCATCGTGAACAGGAACAGGAAGCCGACCGCGAACAGCATCGGCGTCTCGAAGGTCATCGAGCCGCGCCACATCGTCGCCAGCCAGTTGAACACCTTCACGCCCGTCGGCACGGCGATCAGCATGGTGGCGTACATGAAGAACAGCAGGCCCGCGGCCGGCATGCCGACCGTGAACATGTGGTGCGCCCACACGATGAACGAGAGGATGGCGATGCTCGCGACCGCGTACACCATCGAGGCGTAGCCGAAGAGCGGCTTCCGCGCGAACGTCGGGATGATCTCGGAGATGATCCCGAACGACGGCAGGATCATGATGTAGACCTCGGGGTGCCCGAAGAACCAGAACACGTGCTGGAACAGCACCGGGTCGCCGCCGCCGGCCGCGTTGAAGAACGACGTGCCGAAGTGGCGGTCGGTGAGGAGCATCGTGACCGAGCCCGCGAGCACGGGCATGACCGCGATCAGGAGGTACGCGGTGATGAGCCACGTCCACACGAACATCGGCAGCTTCATCATCGTCATGCCGGGCGCGCGCATGTTGAGGATGGTCGTGATGATGTTGATCGACCCCATGATCGACGACGCGCCCATGATGTGCACGGCGAAGATGGTGAGGTCCATGCCCATGCCGGCCTGCACCGACAGCGGGGGATAGAGCGTCCATCCGCCCGCGGCCGCGCCGCCGGGCACGAAGAACGACCCGACGAGCATGATCGCGGCGGGCGGGAGCAGCCAGAAGCTCCAGTTGTTCATGCGCGCGAACGCCATGTCGGGCGCACCGATCATGAGCGGGATCTGCCAGTTCGCGAAGCCCACCGCGGCGGGCATGATCGCGCCGAAGATCATGATGAGCCCGTGCAGCGTCGTGAGCGAGTTGAAGAACTCGGGGTGGACGATCTGCATGCCCGGCTGGAAGAGCTCGAGGCGGATGGTGAGCGCCAGCACGCCGCCCACGAAGAACATCGTGAGCGAGAACAGGAGGTACAGCGACCCGATGTCCTTGTGGTTGGTGGTGGTCACCCATCGCATGAGGCCGGTCGGGTGATGCGCGTGATCGTCGTGGCCGTGGTCTGCGGCGTGATCGTGCGGAATGCTGCTCATGCGGTCTGCTCCTGGCTCGAACTCTTGGCGCTCTACTGGCGCGCTGCCTTGATGGCGGCGGGCATGACGTCACCCGACTTGTTGCCCCAGCTGTTGCGCGTGTACGTGATCACGGCGGCCAGCTCGACGTCGGACAGCGCCTTCCAGCTCGGCATGGCGTTCTTGCCCGTCAGCACGAGGTGGATCTGGTCCGCGGGCGGGCCTTGCACGATCTTGCTGCCGTCGAGGGCCGGGAACGTGGGCGGCATGCCCTTGCCGGTGGCCTGGTGGCACGCGACGCAGTTGGCCGCATAGACCGTGGCGCCCTTGGCGATGAGCTCGGCCTCGGTCCACGCCTTGTTGGGGTCGTCCGCGGCGGCGGCGACCTTCTGCTTCTGCTCGCCGACCCACTTCGCGTAGTCTTCCTTCGACTTCACTTCGACGACGATGGGCATGAAGCCGTGCTCCTTGCCGCAGAGCTCGGCGCACTGCCCGCGGAACGTGCCCGTCTTCTCGGCGCGGAACCACGAGTCGCGCACGAAGCCCGGGATGGCGTCCTGCTTCACGCCCAGCGCGGGCACCCACCACGCGTGGATGACGTCGTTGGCGGTGATGACGAGGCGCACCTTGGCGTTGATCGGCACCACGAGAGGCTGGTCGACCTCGAGGAGGTAGTTGGGGCCCTTGGGCTCGCGGTTCTCGATCTGCGCGAGGGGCGTCGACAGGTTGCTGTAGAAGCCGAAGCCTTCCTGCAGGTAGTCGTAGCCCCACTTCCACTGGTAGCCCGTGACCTTGATCGTGATGTCGGGGGACGACGTGTCCTTCATCGCGATGATGGTCTTGGTCGCGGGATACGCCATCAGCAGCAGGATGAGGATGGGGATGACCGTCCAGACGACCTCGACGGTGGTGTTCTCGTGGAACTGCGCGGCTTCGTGCCCGACCGATTTGCGGTGCTTGAAGATCGAATAGAACATCACCCCGAAGACCAGGATGAAGATGACCACGCAGATCCAGAAGATGTACGAGTGGAGGTCGAACATCTGCTGGGCCATCGGCGTGATGGGCGTCTGCAGGTTCCACTCGAGCTCCGCGCGGGCGAGCCCCGGCAGCAGCGCAGCGAGGGCGGCGGCGACGACCGCCGCGCGCGTTGACAAGCGGCTGCCCGCTCCCTTTGCACCTTTGTTGCGAACCATGCTATCCCCGATCGAACGTGCCCATCGATGCCGCCGCGTGGTCATCGCATGCCGGTCCGCTGGCGAAGCTCGCGCGCAACCGCGAGCCGCTCCTGCGCCGGCAGCGCGTGGCCGAACTCCCACGACGCACCGCCCCCTCTCAAGAACACCCGTGGCGCCCTGCCATGCGCGGCGGGCTCCACGTCGACGCGCAACCAATAGCGATTGAACTCGCGCCGCTGTGTGGTGCTTCCCTTCACCTGCTCGACGACCACCCGGTCGCCCAGCACGGTGAGCCTTTCCCAATCCCCGGCGTGTCGCTCGCTCCACACGTACGCGCAGGCGACCACGCCTATCTCGAGCAGCGAGTACGGGAGCACCGGCCATGCGCCCGCGGCCACGAAGACCGCGGCGAGCACGAGGCTCACCGCCACGAGCCCGCCGAAGACCATGCCGCGATGCTGCCTTCCGAGCGAATCGTCCCGGCGCGAGATCACGCAGTACTCGTGCTCGGCGGGAATCGGCGGAAGGGCGACGCTGGACACGAAAAGCGGAGTCGGCCCGTGCTGCGAAGCGCAAAATGTTAGCAGATTTGCCACGAGGTCCGAAGGGGTTTGCTTGATTTGGGGGCGCCCGTATCACCCGCCGGCGGCTTTTGGCAACTTCGCAACACCGAGCGCCGCGAGCGCCCGCTCGGTGAAGACCGGGGCCGCGCCCCAGGGGACGTCGGCCAGCAGGGGCGCCGGCAGGAGCGTCCCCAGGTCCGCGACGTTGTCGTCGCAACGCTCCATCGCGGGATCGATGCGGCAGGCGACCCAGCCCGCGAGGCGCAGGCCGCGGGCCGCGATCGCGTCGGCGGACAGGAGCGCGTGACTCTGGCATCCGAGGCGCATGCCCACCACCAGGAGCACCGGCAGGCGCAGCCTGCGAGCGATGTCCAGCATGTCGAGGTCGCGCGCCAGCGGCACGCGCACGCCGCCGGCGCCCTCGACCACCACGAAGTCGGCACGCGCGGCGATGCCCCGGTACGCCGCCGCGATCACGGTCAGGTCGAGGGCCACGCGCGCATCGCGCGCGCCGATCCACGGCGCGACCGGCGCGTCGAAGGCGTAAGGGTTGCGGTCGCGGAGCGCGAGGTCGAGGCCGTCGGCCCGTGCGAGGGCCGCCACGTCGGCGTTGTGGGCTTCACCGGCCTCGATGCCCGCTGCAATCGGCTTCATGCCCGCCGCGCGCACCCCCGCGGCGGCGAGCGCGCGAACCAGCGCCGTCGCCACCCACGTCTTGCCGGCACCGGTGTCGGTGCCGGTGACGAACACGCCGCTAGCGAGCGTCTGCAAAGGGCGTCCGCAGCGGCGGCGCATGACGTGACGCCGGCATCGCGCCTTTTGCAGGCGGAACGGCAAAGGCATGGCCAGGCAACGGCAACAAGGACGAGCGGAGTGCACTCGGCTGCGCGCGGACGCGCGACTTCGCGGCCAAGCGCACACCTTCCCTAGTCACGGGGCGCGCGCGGCTTCACTTGCACGATCGGGTGGCCTTCCGCGGTCTTGCGCGGCTCGCCCTTCCACGCGTGGCCGTACACGACCTCGTACGTCGCCGGCAGCCGGCCGTCGCGGCGCGTCGCCTCGAGCGCGCGCAGCATCTTCTGCCATCGCGCGCGCCCCATGAGCCCGTGCGGGCGGCCGCGCGTCGCGTTGGTCGCGCCGAGGCTCTTCAACTCGCGCAGGAGCGACTGCGGATCGGGGTACGTGAGCGTCACCTGCTCCATGTCCATCACGGGGTCGGAGAACCCCGAGTGCACGAGCATGTCGCCCAGGTCGTGCATGTCGATGAAGCGGTTGGTATGCGTGAAGCCGTCCGAGCGCGCGAAGGCCTTGCGGAGCTCGCGCAGCGTATCGGGCCCGAACGTCGTGAACGTCGCGAGGCCGCCCACCTTCAGCACCCGGCGCCACTCGGCGAAGGCACGCGGCACGTCGTTGACCCATTGCAGCGCGAGGTTGCTCCAAACGAGGTCGAAGGCGACGCCGCGAAGCGGCAGCGAGTTCAAGTCCCCGCAGACGCAGAAGGGCTCGGGCGCGCCGCGCGCGATGCCCGGGAGCAGCCGCCGGAAGATCGACCGGCTTTGCCGGGACCTCGCGCGCGTGGCCTCGACCATGGGCAGCGCGAGGTCGAGCGCGACCACCCGCGCGCCGGGATAGCGCGCGGCGAGCTCGCCCACGGCGTCTCCGGTGCCGCAGCCGCCGTCGAGGATCAGCGACGGCGCGAGCTTCACGTAGTCGAGGCGCGACGCCATGCGGGAGGCCACCTCGCGCTGGAGCACCGCGACGGAGTCGTAAGTGGCGGCGGCGCGGCCGAACGCGCGGCGCACCGCGCGGGGGTCGACGTCGCGCGGGTCAGGCGCGGGAAAGCTCGGCGTGCTCATCGAGGAAGGCGCACACGCTCTCTACGAACGCGTCGCGATGGGAAAGGAACGGCGCGTGTGCCGCGGAGGGCAGGTCGACGTGGCGCGCGCGAGGCATCGAGCGCGCGAGCCATTCGCCGGCAGCGGCGGGCGTGAGCGCGTCGCGGCGGCCGGTGACCACGAGCGCGGGCACGTCGACGCCGCGCGCGTCGTCGCGAAGGTCGGCGGTCTCGAGGACGCGCAGGACCGCCGCGAGCGTGGAAGGCGACGGCTCCCCGCGCGCGAACAACGCCTGGCGCAGCGACGCGAGCGTTCCGCGGCCCTCGTCGCTGCCCTGCACCTGGAGCGTGAGGAAGCGCTGGAGCGTGAGCCGGTACGAGGCGCGGAGCTCGTCGGCGAAGCGCGCGAGCGTCACCGCGGCCATCGCGTGCGGCCAGTCGGGCGCCTGCACGAAGCGCGGCGTGGTCGCGACGAGCACCAGCGATCTCACGAGACGCGGGTGGGCCTTCGCGAGGCGCTGCGCGACGAGGCCGCCGAAGGACCAGCCGAGGATCGTGGCCGGCTCGCCGCAGCGTTCGACGAACGCCGCCACCGCCGCGGCGGCCGCGTCGAGAGTGCAGGGCTCGAGGGCCGCGGAGTGCCCGTGGCCGGGCAGGTCGACCGCGTGCACGCGCGTGCGCTGCGCGAGCGCGGGCAGCACGGGCGCGAACAGGCCGCCGTGCATCGCGAAGCCATGCAGGAGCACGAGCGGCGGGCCCGCTCCGACGCTGTCGACGTGCAGCGCGGTCATGGCGCGCACGCGGCGAGCGCCGCCAGCAGCGCGTCGACGTCGTCCGCGCCGTGCGCCGCGGATATCGACACGCGAAGGCGCGCGGTGCCCGCCGGGACGGTGGGCGGTCGTATCGCCGGCACCCAGAAGCCGCGATCGCGCAGTCGCGCCGCGAGCGCGGTCGCCACCTCCGGCGCCCCGCACACGAGAGGCTGGATGGCGGTGAGGGACGGCATGAGCGTCCACGGAAGCGACGCCGCTCCCGAGCGGAAGCGCGCGACGAGCGCGTGCAGGTGGCGGCGGCGCGCATGGTCGTCGCGGTTGATCGCGAGCGACGCGCGCGTCGCTTCCGCGAGCAGCGCCGGCGCCGCGGTCGTGTACACGTACGGCCGCGCCGACTGCAGGATCGTCTCGATCACGAGCGGATGCGCCGCGACGAATGCGCCTGCCACACCCGCGGCCTTCCCGAGCGTGCCCATGTAGACGACGCGTTCGGACTCGATGCCGAAGTGCGCGAGGCTGCCGCGGCCTCGCCCAGCACGCCGAAGCCGTGCGCGTCGTCGACCACGAGCCACGCGTCGTGTCTCCGCGAGGGCCAGGAGCTCCGCGAGCGGCGCCATGTCGCCGTCCATGCTGAACACCGCGTCGGTGGCGATAGGCTTGTCGCGCGCGGCGGACGCTTGGAGCCGTCGCGCGAGCGCCACTGACGTCACCGTGCGCTGGCAGACGAGGAAGCGCGCAGACCGAAGCGCGCCGTCGTTGAGGCACGCGTGATTGAGGCGATCGGCGAACACGGCGCCGCCGCGGTCGGCGAGCGCGGACAGGATCGCGAGGTTCGCGAGATAACCCGACGAGAACGAGATCGCGCGCGCACCGGCGCACGGCGCAACGAAAGCGGCGAGCTCGCGCTCCATGGCCTCGTGCGCAGCTGGTGTGGCCGGACACGAGGTGCGAGGCGCCGGCGCCCACGCCCAGCGGCGCGCCGCCTCGCACACCGCGTCGACGAAGCGCGGGATGGTCCGCGAGGCCCAGGTAATCATTGCTCGCGAACGAGACGAGCTCGGCGCCGTCGACGGTGACCCTCGCCGACTGCGGCGACTCCTGACACGCGCCGCGCGCCTGGGGACCCTCGGCGCGCCGCGCGGCGGCGCGCGTCGTCGAGGCGCTGCAGGCGGGCGATCACGCTTCCGGGACGAGCCCCAGCCGGTCGAAGAGCTCGCGATCGGCGACCACGTCCGGGTTGCCCGTCGTGAGCAGGCGATCGCCGTAGAAGATCGAGTTGGCGCCCGCGACGAAGCAAAGCGCCTGCACGGCGTCACCCAGCTCGCGACGCCCCGCCGACAGCCGCACCTTGGCCTTGGGCATGGTGATGCGCGCGACGGCGATCGTGCGCACGAACTCGAGCGGGTCGAGCGCGCTGTCGCCCTTGAGCTCGGCGTGCAGTGGCGTGCCCTCGACCTGCACGAGGTGATTGATGGGCACCGATTCAGGATACGGATCGAGGTTCGCGAGCTGCGCGATGAGGCCCGCGCGCTGCGTCCGCGACTCGCCCATGCCGACGATGCCGCCGCAGCAGACGTTGATGCCGGCGTCGCGCACGCGGCCGATCGTGTCGATGCGGTCGTCGTAGTCGCGCGTCGTGATGATGTCGCCGTAGAAATCGGGCGACGTGTCGAGGTTGTGATTGTAGAAATCGAGCCCGGCGTCGCGCAGGCGCTCGGCCTGGCCGGTCTTGAGGAGGCCGAGCGTCGCGCAGGTCTCGAGCCCCATGGCCTTCACCTCGCGCACCATCTCGAGCACCGGCAGGAGGTCGCGCTCCTTGGGGCCGCGCCACGCGGCGCCCATGCAGAAGCGCGTGGCGCCCGCGGCCTTCGCGGCGCGCGCGGCCTCCACCACCTCGGCGACGCCCATCATCGCCTCGTTGTCGACGGCCGTGTGGTAGCGCGCCGCCTGCGGACAGTACGCGCAATCCTCCGGGCAGCCGCCCGTCTTGATCGACACCAGCGTCGAGAGCTGGATCGTGTTGGGCGTGTGATGCGCGCGATGCACCTCCTGCGCGCGGTGCAGGAGGTCAGTGAACGGAAGCGACAGGAGATCGGCGACGGCGGCGACGCTCCATCGCGGGGCGGCGCGCGGGGCGCGGGACGGCTTGGGCGCGGAAACGGTGGAAATGACGGGTGCGGCAGCGGTGGTGTCGGTCATCGGCGGGTCATGCGTTCGGATGATGGCGGCAGGACGAGGTCGCACCGCATGCTGGGGTCGATCGCCCGGGGGGCGGTCAACGTCCGGCGCAGTGTCGGGGAGGGTGGGTTCGATGTCAAATCTACGCACGGCAATATTTGACAGCGCGCGTCGCATCGGCAGCGGATTCCGGCAATGGCTGCCCCAGTGCTGCGCGCTTTGCGCGGTGCCGTGCGCCGACGCGCTCGTCTGCGACGCGTGCGATCTCGCGCTGCCCCGCATCGCGTGTGCGTGCCCGCGCTGCGCCCTTCCCGTGCCCGAGGGCGCGGTGTGCGGCAGGTGCCTCGTCCGGCCCCCGCCTTGGGGCGAGGCCATTGCCGCGTTCGCCTACGCGTACCCGCTCGATCGACTCCTGCAGGCGCTCAAGTTCCGCGGTGCCTACGCCCACGCCGACTTCCTCGCGCGGGCGCTCGTGGGCACCATCCGGGACAAGCCCGACGCGCTCGTGGCGCTGCCCCTCGCCGCGGGTCGCCAGCGCGAGCGTGGCTTCAACCAGGCCGAGGAGATCGCGCGGTGCGTGTCGCGGCTCGCGCAGGTGCCGCTCGTGCGGGGCCTCGCGCGGGTGCGCGACACCCCCGCGCAAATGGGGCTCTCGCTGCGCGATCGCCGGCGCAACCTCCGTAACGCCTTCGTCGGCCTGCCGGCCGTCGCCGGCCTGCGCATCGCGCTCGTCGACGACGTGCTCACCACGGGCGCCACCATGGCGGCCGCGGCGGACGCCGCGCGCCGCGCGGGCGCCCGCGTGACGGCCGCATGGGTGGCGGCGCGTACACTCCCGGGTCCCTCGACATGACGCAAAGGCGCTTTCGCGATGCTCGCCGTCGTGCTGGTCACGCCCGAGATCCCGCCCAATACGGGCAACGTGATCCGGCTCACCGCCAATACCGCCGCCGAGCTCCATCTCGTCGAGCCCCTGGGCTTCCGGATGGACGACCGCGACCTCCGCCGAGCGGGCCTCGACTACCACGAGTACGCGCAGGTCCAGGTGCATCGCGACTGGCCGGCGTGCCGGCAGGCGCTGGGCGAGGGCCGCATGCGCCGGGCGTTCGCGTTCACGACACGCGCGAGCCGGTCGATGTACGGCGCCCGCTTCGAGCCCTCGGACGTCCTCGTGTTCGGCTGCGAGACGTCCGGGCTGCCGGAGGCGGTGCTGGGCGAGTTCGACGACGACCGCCGCCTCGCCATTCCCATGCGCCCGGGCGTACGCAGCCTCAATTTGTCCAATGCCGTGGCCGTGGCCGTTTACGAGGCCTGGCGGCAGCAAGGCTTTGCGCTGCCTACCTAGCGTCCGGTCCCGAAAGTACGCTCGCCCGTTCGCAGTGGCATGGGCTCCCTTTGCTTCGGCATGGGTGGGGGAGGACACTGCGTCGCGCAAGGCATGCCGAGCAGGACGAAACGGATGGCGACGAATGGATGCCCATGATCGACGCCGCGCAAGGCGACGTCCCCGTTCTTGGCGACCCGTGGCGCAAGCTCCTCGTCGTGAGCAGAAATGGGAATCGCGCAAGCGCCTCCCCTGCGCGCGCGCTTGCGGCGGTAAGGCGAAAGCCCGCGCACCGCAAACGCGCGGCGCTCGCCCGCGCTAGGCCCCTTCGGCGCGCGGCTCGCGGCGGAGGAGCTCGAGCACCGCCTGTCGCGGGGGCAGGCCCTCGTGCAGCACGCGGTCTACCGCCTCGCAGATGGGCATCTCGATGCGATAGTACGAGGCGAGCGCGCGCACCGCCCGCGCGGCGCCCACGCCTTCGGCCACGTGACCGAGGTCGGCCAGGATCGTCCCGAGTGGCTTGCCCTCCGCCAGGGCGAGGCCCACGCGCCGGTTGCGCGAGAGGTTGCCGGTGCACGTGAGCACGAGGTCGCCCAGGCCCGCGAGGCCCATGAGCGTATCGCGCGAGCCGCCCATCGCGGCCGAAAGCCGACCCGTCTCCGCCAGGCCCCGGGTGATGAGCGCCGCGCGCGCGTTGTGGCCGAAGCCCAGGCCGTCGCTCGCGCCGGCGGCGATGGCGAGGACGTTCTTCACGGCTCCGCCCACCTCGACCCCGGTGAGATCGTCCGAGTGATAGGCGCGGAGCGTATCGCCACGCAGCAGCGAGGCGACGTCGCGCGCCACGGAGGCGTCGGTGGCGGCGACGGTCAACGCGGTAGGCAGCCCGGCGGCCACCTCCTCCGCGAAGCTCGGGCCCGAAACGACGCCCACCGGGGCCGGCCACCGAGGCGCGAAGTGCTGGTGCGCGAGGCCCACGCCCCCGGGTAGCTCGGGCGCGTCGACGAATCCCTTCGCGAGCCACAGGAGCGGCACCCGGACGCCCGCGCGGCCCGCTTCGTCCAGGACCGATGCGAGCGCGGCCACGGGCACGGCGGCGAGCACGACGTCGGCATCGCGCGCCGCGGCGAGGTCGTCGTCGACGGCGATCGACCCCGGCAGTGAAATTGCCGGAAGATAACGATCGTTGACTCGTCTTGACTCCAATTCGGCAACCTGGCGGCCGTCGCGACCCCAGAGCAAAACGTCGGGTCGCGCCGCCGCGCGCGACGCGAGATGGCAGGCGATGGCGGTCCCCCATGCGCCGGCGCCGAGCACCGCGACCCGCGTCATGCGTCGACTCCCCGCGCCTTTCAGAGACCGAAAATCTGGGTGATGCGGACGAAGCCCACCTGGCCGTCGCGATGGCGTACCTTCACCCATCCCGGGTTCGCCGTGGCAGACGGCGACGACGCGGTCTCGGCGAGCTCGAGCAGGACGTTCTGCTCGGCTCGGAAGACGACGGCCGCCGACTCGTCCGCATTGGCGCGGACGTCGGCCTGCGGCGCCCGCACCACCAACATGCGCTTGTCGGAGAGGCTCTTGCCGGCGAGCCAGCCGATGGACCCGGTGGCGTCACGAACCTTGGTCCAGCCTTCCACCGAGACGAGCACCTCGACCGGGACGTCGCGGCCGTAGACGAAGAGCGGGCGCGCCTTGGCGGACGGGGCGTCGTACAGGATCGACGGCGCCTCCGTGGTCGCGCGGAACTCGGCGGCCCCGAGGCCGGCGGACCCGAAGGCCGCGGCGAGCGCCGCGAGCGCGACGCCGAACCTCGGCCGGCGCCGGGCGTCAGTTGGTGACGGCCGGGACCTGCTGCTGGGCGAGCTGCTGCTGATAGAGCACCTCGAAGTTGATGGGCGCCAGGTGGACCGGCGGGAAGCCCGTGCGAGTCATCGCGTCGGCGATCGTCTCGCGCGCATAGGGGAACAGGACGTTGGGACAAGCAATGCCCAGGACCGGTTGCATGTCCTGCGCCGGGACGCCGCGAATGGCGAACAGGCCCGCCTGCGAGGCTTCCACCAGGAACACGTTCTTGCCTTCGCTCGTGGTGGCCGTAACCGTGATAGTGAGCACACACTCGAAGAGATCCTCGCCGACCTGCTCGCCGCGCGTGCGCAGCCCGATCTCGATGCGCGGGGATTCCGTGAGCTGGAACGACTGCGGCGCCCCCGGGTTCTCGACCGAGAGGTCCTTGACGTAGATGCGCTCGATGGAAAAGCCCGGCTGGACCGGCGCTTGCGGGTTGGCCGCGCCGATGGGCGGGACGGTGGGTTGGTCAGCCATGATTTTGGAGTGCGTCCTGGACGATTGCCGTGAAAACCGCCGATTTTACCTCACCGCAGGGACGCGGCG
>JBGAIS010000088.1:0-2971 GCA_044225355.1 Casimicrobiaceae bacterium
ACGGCGCCTGTGCGTTCGCGATCGGCACCCTTGTCGCGATGCCGCCGAGCGCGAGCCCGCAGGCGACCACCGCCAGCGTCCTCGACCATCCCTCCACGCGAGCCCCGCTCATGGCAGCACGCACATGCTGTACGACGGCTCGTACGCCGAGTCGTACGGCGCGGCCTCGAGCGTCCAGCCGCGCGCGGTCATCTCGTCGACGATCGTCCTGCTCGTCGTGTATCGGTGATTGGCGTCGGCACGATTGTTGTAGAGACGGTAGAGCCTCCTCCCCGCATCGGGCTCGCAGGTCACGGGAAAGATCGCGGTGAGCACGCCGAAGGCCTCGGAGGTCTCGCGTAGCCATTGGTTCGGGTAGCGCGACGCGACCTCGTCGCACTCGGCTTGCGATTGCGAGTAGAAGTGCGAGTCGAGCCCGGCCGACGGCAGCCCGTAGAACCGGCACACGGGCGAGGCATACGAGGCGAGCTCGCCCGGCGGCAGCGCGCGGAACGATTCGCCGGTTCGCACCCATCCGGCTGTGCGGCCGCTGTCGAGGGCGTCGATCTCGGCCGCATTCGCCGTGATGAAGTAATGATCGAGCGACGGGTTGTGGAACTCGACGAGCGTCACCGGACCTTGCGCGGACACGTGGAAGTCGGTCGCCACTTTCGGCCCGTCGGTGTAGTTGGGCGAGGCGTACGTGTCGTAGTACTCGGCGTGATACTGGCCGGCGCGAAGCGGCGGCGTGTAAACGACCGCGCCGTCGCTCGTGCGGATGACCTGGAGGCGGATCGGGGTCGCAGGCGCATCCTCGCGGTAGAGGTAGACGTACGGCGTGCGCGAAGGGAACTCGCGGGCGCGGTCGATCACGCGCAGCACGGCGATGCTGCCGGCCTGCGGAAGCAGCGGAAGCGGGAGCAGGCGCGCCGGCCCGGGAAGCTCAGGCGTCGCCGCGATCGCGACCGGTCCGGCGAGCAGCAGCGCGGATGCGAGCGCCAGGGTGTAGCGGGCCATTTGGACCTCCGTAAGATCGGATGACGCTTCGGAGGTTAAGAAGCACTCGCCCGGCCCGCCAGCGCCATTCGGCGAACGCCGCGAATCGGCCATCGAACCCGCCTTCGCGGCCGATGAACCCGCGCTACATCTGGCGGAACAGGTGCGCGTGCGCCTCGCTCACGGCGAGCTTCTCGGGCCGCGCCTTGAGACGCACGTGCACGCGTCCGCGGAAATCGCGCGTGACGCCCGCGATGGCGTTGGCGTTGACGATCGTCGAGCGATGGATCGTCCAGAACACCGCGGGGTCGAGCTCGTCCTGCAGGTCCTTGAGCGAGCGGCGGATGAGCGCGCTGCGCTCGCGCGTCACGACGTTCGTATAGCCCGTATCGGCCTGGAAGTAGCACACGTCGTCGACGGTGACGAGCTCCACGTTGTCGCCCTGCGACGCGTTGATCCAGCGAAGGTACGTGCGCTGCGGGCGCGCGGCGATCTCGCGCAGGATGCCCTCGAGTCCCGCGGTGCCGGCGCCCAGGCGCTGCTCGATCCTGCGCACGGCCACCGCGAGGCGGCTCGACTCGAACGGCTTCAGGATATAGTCCACCGCGCCCTGCTCGAACGCGGAGACCGCGTGCGCGTCGTACGCGGTGACGAAGACGACATGGCAGCGCCCCTGCATTGCGCGCGCCACCTCGAGGCCCGTGAGGCGCGGCATCTGGACGTCGAGGAACGCGACGTCGGGGTCGTGCATCTCGAGAAGCTGCAGCGCCTCGATGCCGTCGGCGGCCTCGCCCACGACGCGAAGCTCCGGCCACACGCCCGCGAGCTTCGCGCGGAGCTCGTCGCGCAGCACGGATTCGTCCTCGGCGAGGATGGCCGTGGGATTTCGCATGCGCGCCGTCACGCCTTGGGCTGCTTCAGCTCGACCATCAGGGCGCGCACGTCGCGCCCGCTCAGGTTCTCGGTCTCGTGCGTCTCCGCCTCCGACCAGAAGACGTCGCCCGTCTGCTGCTCGGCGACGAACTCCTTGCCGTCGGGAAGCTTGACGCGCACCTTGGCGGGGCTGAGCGCGACCGTGAGGTGCGCGGGATGCGAGTGCATGCCCTGGCCGCAGATGCCGAGGCCGGGCTTGCCGACGTACTCGAGCACCCGCACGCGATCGTTCTCGAAGGCGACCTTGTAGGCGCGCGGCTGCACTTGCGCGGCGTCCTGCGCGTGCGCGAGGTCGGCCGACAGCACCGCGGGCAGGGCCGCGAGCAGCGCGCGCCGCAAGGCGTTGACTTCGCTTTCGTCGTTCATCCGGGCACTCCTTCTCTCGACAGGGGCAGGGACAGGCAAAGCGAGGGGCCGGTGCGATCCTTTCGCGTGCGCAGGGACCAGCCGTCGCCGTAAATCGCGTCGAGTGCGGCGCAAGCGGTGCGCGTGAGCTCGCACGAGGCAGGGGCGCCGTCGATGTCGAGCTCGACGTGCACCTCGCGATCGTCGCGGGTGACGGCGAGGCGACCCTGCCGGGCGCCGCCGACACCCGTCGACAGGCCGTCGACGATCGGCAGCAGGAGCAGGGGCGGGAACGCGACGTCGTCGCAAGGGGCGGTCACGTCGAACGTCCATGCGGGGTGCACCGCATCGAGCTCCGCGCAGAGCGTCGCGTACGCTCGCGCGAGCGCCACTTCCGCGGCGAGGGTCGACGACTCGCTGCGCACCCCCGGCATGGCGGCGCGAAGGAAGGACACGAGCCGCACGACGAGCCGGTCCGCAGGTGCGCAATCGGCCGCGTAGCGGCGCTCCACCTCGCGCATCACGCGCAGCAGGAAGCGCGGATCGATGTGCCCCCGAAGCGCGCGGAGCTGTGCCCTTGCGAGCATCGTCTCGCTGCGCGCACGCGCGACCTCGGCATGCGCGAGCACGGCGCGCGTTCGCAGGGCGCGGCGGCCGAGCGACCACGCGAACGCGAAGAGGCCACCGTAGAAAGCCACGATCCATGCCTGGTAGAGGA
>JBGAIS010000088.1:2979-18165 GCA_044225355.1 Casimicrobiaceae bacterium
AGAGGAAGGACGACAGCGGCGCACCGCCTCCCGGGACGACCTGCCCCGACGCCAGGTCGCGCACCGTCCCGAGCGAGAAGACGACGGAGGCAACGGCGCTGAACACGACCGACCCGCCGAGGACCGCCATCGCGAGGAACGAGGGCCGCTCGAGGCGCCAGTCCGCGAGGTCGACCGCCCATGCGATGCCGGTGCCGACGATGCCCCATGCGATGCAGTTGCCCGCGAGGAACACGAAGAAGCTGCGCACGCTGCCCTCGCTCGTGGGCAGGACCGCGGCTTCCATCGCGCCGGCGGCCACGCCCCACATGAGGCCCAGCCCGACGATGCGCGCCGCGGGGTGGGCGAAGATCGCGGTCGACGTCACGCGCGCTCTCCGGGCACGTGGAGCGGCAGGCGCACGGTGGCGCACACGCCGCGCGGTGCGTGGGCGCCGAGCGTCAGCGAAGCGCGGTCACCGTACAGCGCGCGCAGCCGGGCCCGCGTATTGGCGATGCCGATGCCCGCGCCGCCGTGGCCGGGCTTCGCGAGCGCGAGCCCGACGCCCGTGTCCTCGACGCGTATCTCGACGGCGTCCTCGACCCGACGCGCGCGGATGGCGACGGTCCCTCCGATGGGCGACGGCGTGATGCCATGGCGGACCGCGTTCTCGACGAGCGTCGCGAGCGTGAGCGGCGGGCACGCGCAGGCGCGAAGGTCGCCGGGCACGTCGATCTCGACGTGCAGGCGTCCCGTCATGCGGATGGCGACGATCGCGAGATGGCTGCGCGCGAGGTCGATCTCGTCGCCCAGCGTCGCGCAAGGGTCCGGGCCTTGCGCCGCGGACTCGAGGTAGTCGATCAGGTGGCGCAGGAGCGGCGCGCTCTCGGCCGCCTCGGTCTCCTTGAGGCGACGGATGGTCGCGAGCGTGTTGAACAGGAAGTGGGGGTCGATCTGCCGCCGCAGAGACTCGAGCTCCGTGCGCACGCTCAACGCCTCCGCTCGGGTGCGCGCGACCGTGCTGTCGAGCTCGCGGGCGCGCGCGGCGTCGATGCGCATCCAGAGGAGGTGCATGCCCGAGACGCACAGGGCGACGCCGCTCCACTGGACGACGGCGCCCAGCACCGCGGACGCGCTGCCGCGGGCGCCCGGCGCGCCTGCCGCCACGAGCCCGACCTCGCCCGCCGCGGCGCCCCCCACGATGGCCGCGCCGATGAGCGCCGCACGCGTCACCGGGCGCGTCGCGCCGGCGCCCACCGCCGCGAGGAGCGCGAGCGCGATCGGGATCGCCACGGCGAGGCGCGTGCCGACGACCTCGATCCATCCCGTCAGGACTTCGTCGACGGGCCAGTGCGCCCACACGAACGGCTGGACCAGGTACTGCGTGGACATGAGCACGGATACGACCGCGGCCCAGCGCAGCGCGGTGGACGCGCAAACGCGGGCCGGGATCACCGCAGGCGCGACGCTCGCCTGCCCGGCCGTGGCCTCGCGGCTCGAGGGAATCGCGGCGGAGAGGATGGGCATGGCGACGCGTTCGAAAGTCGTCCCGCGAAGCGTACGACGCGACGACCGTTTGCGCCATCCCGTGCGGCGGGCGCCGCCTGCGGGCGATGAAACCGGGATTCGGGCGGTCGAGCTCGGCCGTGCGTCAGCCGACGACCGCCATGCCGGCCTTCGCGAGCGCGGCGTGGAGCTCGCGCACGTGGTCGTGGCCGGTGGCCTCCACGACGCAGACGACGCGCACGGCGGAGAGGTCGGGCCCCGAGAACGCGCGATCGTGCACGATCTCCTTCACCGATGCGCCGGTGGCGGCGATCACCTCCGCGAGTCGCGCGAGCCCACCGGGGCGATCGGCGATCGAGACGGTGAAGCGGGTGAGGCGGCCGTCGGCGACGAGCCCCACCTCGATCACGCGATCGAGCATCGTGAGGTCGATGTTGCCGCCGCACAGCGCGAGCACCACGCGCATGCCCTTCAAGCCGTCGAGCTTGCCGGCCAGGAACGCGGCCAGCGGCGCGGCGCCCGCGCCCTCGACCACGCTCTTCTCGAGCTCGATGAGGCGCAGGATGGCGAGCGCGATGCTGGCCTCGTCGACGGTGACCACCTCGTCGACGACGTGGCGCAGCGCCTCGAACGGGCGCGCGCCGAGCTGTGCGACGGCGAGGCCGTCGGCGAGCGTGGGGGAGAGAGGCACCTTGACCGGCGTGCCCGCCGCGAGCGCGGCCGTGAAGCAGGCGGCGTGCACGGGCTCGACGCCCACGACCCGCACCGACGGGCGCATCGCCTTCATCACGGTGCCCACGCCCGCCAGGAGACCGCCGCCGCCGACGGGCACGACGACCGCGTCGAGGTCGGGCGCCTGCTCGAGGATCTCGAGTCCCATCGTGCCCTGGCCCGCCATCACGTCGGCGTTGTCGAAGGGATGGATGAAGGTCAGGCCCTCGGACTCGGAGAGCGTCTCGGCGTGCGCCCGCGCTTCGGTGAGGTCGGCGCCGTGAAGGATCACGCGCGCGCCGAGCTTCCTGCAGTTGGTGACCTTGATGAGCGCCGCGAAGCGAGGCATCACCACCGTGACGGGGATGCCGAGGAGGCTCCCGTGGTACGCGATGCCCTGCGCGTGGTTGCCCGCGGAGGCGGCGATCACGCCGCGGGTGCGCGCGGCCTCGGGCAGCATGAGGAGCGCGTTGCGCGCCCCGCGCTCCTTGAAGCTGCCGGTGCGCTGCAGGTAGTCGAGCTTGCAGAAGACATGCGCGCCGGTGAGCTCCGACAGCGGGATCGACTCGACGCAGGGCGACTCGTAGATGCCGCCCGCGATGCGCTTGCGCGCGGCTACGATGTCATCGAGCGTGAGCATGGGCAGCGCGGGGTCGACGCTCGTCGTGGCCCGTCAGAACGGGAGCGCGGTGGCCGGGCTTCGCCTCGGGCGAGGACCTTCCGTAAACTCGTTCTGGATGCGCGCGAGCGCCGCGGCGTCGTTGGCCTCGAAGCGAAGCACGACCACCGGGGTGGTATTGGACGCGCGAGCGAGGCCGAAGCCGTCCGGGTACTCGACGCGCAGGCCGTCGATGCGGATCACCTCGCTGGCCCCCGGGAACGTCTCGGTCTGCGCGATCTTCGCGACGAGCGCGTGCGGCTCGCCTTCCGCGCACTGGATGTTGAGCTCGGGCGTCGACACCGCGTCGGGCAGGCTCTCGAGCTTCGCCGACGGGTCCTTCTCGCGCGAGAGGATCTCGAGGAGCCGCGCGCCGGCGTACATGCCGTCGTCGAATCCGAACCATCGCTCGCCGAAGAAGGTGTGGCCGCTCATCTCGCCCGCGAGCGCCGCGTGCGTCTCCTTCATCTTCGCCTTGATGAGCGAGTGGCCGGTCTTCCACAGCATCGGCACGCCGCCGTGCTTCGCGATCCAGGGCTTCAGGTTGCGCGTCGACTTGACGTCGTAGATCACGGTGGCGCCCGGCACGCGCGCCAGGAGATCGGCCGCGAACAGCATGAGCTGGCGGTCGGGGTAGATCACATGGCCCGTGCGGGTGACCACGCCCAGGCGGTCGCCGTCGCCGTCGAACGCGAGGCCCAGCTCGCAGTCGCCCTTCGCGAGGCGCTGCACGAGGTCGACGAGGTTCTTGGGCTGCGACGGGTCCGGATGATGGTTCGGGAAGTGGCCGTCGACCTCGCAGAAGAGCTCGACCACGTTGCAGCCCATCTTGCGGAACAGCGACGGGGCGAATGCGCCGGCCACGCCGTTGCCGCAGTCCACCGCGATCTTCATCGTGCGCGTGAGCTTGACGTCGCCGATGATGCGCTCGATGTATGCCGGCGCCACGTTCTGCTGCGAGTAGCGGCCCGCGCCCGTCGCGAGGCGGCCTTCCTCGATGCGCGTGCGAAGCGCCTGGATGTCGTCGCCCGACAGCGTGCCGCCGTCGACGACCATTTTGAGGCCGTTGTAGTCGGGCGGGTTGTGGCTGCCCGTGACCATCACGCTGCACTGCGTGTCGAGATGCTGCGCCGCGAAGTACGTCATGGGCGTGGCCACCATGCCGAGGTCGATCACGTCGCAGCCCGACGCGCGGATGCCGTCGGACAGCGCGGCCGCGAGCTCGGGGCCGGACAGGCGGCCGTCGCGGCCGATCGCGAACGCGGTGCGACCCGCTTCGAGCGCGAGCGTCCCGAGCGCCTGGCCCACGGCGCGCACCACCTCCGGCGTGAGCGACTTGCCCACGATGCCCCGGATGTCGTACGCCTTGAAGATCTCTTTCGGTAGGGCGGTCATAGCCCGCTAGTTTCTCACGTTTGCGAGGCGGCCCGGCCCGTCACGCCTCGTCGAAGAACTGCAGGACGCGCCGCGGCATCCAGTCGATGCGCCCGGGCGCCGGTCCCGTCATGAACCCGCAGTGTCCGCCGTGCGCCGGCTGCTCGAGCGTCACGCTCGCCGCGACCTCGGACGAGGCCGGCAGCGACGCCCCGGGCACGAAGGGGTCGTTGCGCGCATTGATCACGAGCGTCGGCAGGTCGACGCGGCGCAGCCACGGCTTCGAGGAGGCGCGCGTCCAATAGTCGTCGGCCCCCTGGAAGCCGTGCAGCGGCGCGGTGACGATCTCGTCGAAGTCCCACATGCTGCGCACGCGGGCCACGCGCGAGGCGTCGAGCATGCCCGGGAATCGCCGGGCCATCGCGAGCGCCTTGGGGACGAGCGTGTCCAGGAAGTACCGCGTGTAGATGCGGTTCATTCCCCGGCCGATCGCGATGCCCGCCGCCATGAGGTCGAGCGGCGCGGACACCGCCGCGGCGGCGCGCAGCGTGTCGCGGGCACCGCGCTCCCTGCGTCCCAGCCAGTTGAGGAGCGCGCTGCCGCCCAGCGAGACGCCCAGCGCGTGCATCGGCGCGCGATCGCCCACGCGCTCGCGGAGCATCGCCAGCATGGCGCCGACTTCCTCGTGGTCGCCGGAGTGGTAGGCGCGCGGCAGGCGGTTGGGCTCGCCGCCGCAGCCGCGGAAATGAGGCACGACGCCGCGCCATCCTCGCGCGGCGAGCGCCTGCATCATGTGCAGCGCGTAGTGCGATTGCGCGCCGCCCTCGAGCCCGTGGAACACGACCACGACAGGCGAGTGCTCGCCCGCGCCGCCGGGCTCCATCCAGTCGACGTCCCAGAAGTCGCCGTCGTGGAGGTCGACGCGCTCTCGCCGGTAGCGAACCTGGGGACGCCTCAGGAACTGCGGCCAGATCGTCTGTGCGTGGCCGCCGGGCAGCCAGGCGGGACTGCGGAAAGGCCCCGCGGCGAGGACGGCGTCGCCGTCGCGCATCACCAGAACGGTCGCGCCTTCGCGAAGCGCTGCCACGCCTGCGTGAGCGCCTCGCTGCGGCTCGCGCCGCGCGCCGCGGCCCAACCTTCGAACGCCGCCGCCGCGGGGGACTGCGCGCCGGTGACCTCGCCCGCCAGGTGCGCGGCGACCGCGGCATCGTTCCACGCGCCCAACTCCTCCTGCAGCGCCGCGAGCGCCTTGCGGTAGGCGCGCGCCTTCTTCTTCGAGTAGAGCGTCGCGAAGAACTCGGCCGCGTAGCGAAGCTTCTTCGCCGCGAGCCGCGCCGCGTGCCGCGCCTCGGGGGCCGCGTGCGCGAGATCGGCGCCCAGCGCCACCAGCGCGTGGTGGCGCCGCTTGAGAAGCGGGCGGGCGAAGTCGCGCGCCTCCGAAGCCATGCGCTTGTCCTGCGTGCCGTACGCGGCCAGCGCCGCGGTGGCGAGGACGAGCCGCACGAATCGCGTCGAGCGCACCGCGGTTCGCGCCTGTGCGCGCGCGTCGCGGCGCCTCGATGACGCGCGCGTGGCGAGCTTCGCCAGCGCGGGCTCGAGCGCCTTGCCCGTGACGCCGCGCGCGACGGCCTCGCGGAACGCGGGAAGCGTCGACGTGACGAAGACGTCGAGGTCACGCGCCGGTCCCAGGGCCTGCGCGAGCCAGCGGAGCTCGACGCGCAAAGGCTCGACACGCTCCACCGCGATGCCGCGCCGCGCGAGCGAGAGGCACGCGCGCAACCGCCGCACGCCGATGCGCATCTGGTGGATCCATTCCGGATCCTCGGCGTCGGCCACGCCCTGCGCGTTGCCCTCGATCTGCGCGAGGCACGAGCGCATGATCGCGGCCAGCGCGTCGCCCGCCGACGACTTGCCGGGGAGGTCGGCGTCGCGCGCGCGCAGCGGCTCTGTGGCGCGCGCCTCGCGCAGCGCGTAGCCGCGCGCGGCCTTGCTCTCGGGCTCGAGCGCGAGCGGCACGTCCACGGCCAGCGCCTGCGCGAGCTCGTACAGGCGCCGCGTGTCGCCGGCCTCGATCTCCATCTCGATCTCGTGGATGGGCGCGCGCAGGACGGGGCCGCCGTCGCTCGTCCGCACCTCGCCGTCGTCGATGCACAGGAGCGCCATCGTGCTGTCGGCGAAGGTGAGGGGCACGACGGTGCGCTTCACGTCGGTGGTGAACCGGGGCACGAGCCCGCGCTTCTCCGCCTTGCCGAGCGCGCGCCGGAACGGGGTTGCCGCGAAGCGCAGCGGGTCGAGCGCCTCGCCAGCGACCGGCCACTCGAACTCGGGACGCGCGGTGAGCCCACCCGCCGACCCGTCCGCGCGGCCCTTCACCGTCTGCAGCCAGCGGCGGCCATCGCGCCGAAGCCGGAGCGCGATGCCCGCCTTGGCGAGATCGCCGTCGACCGTGTCGTAGTACGTCGAGACGAGGCGCGACGACCGCGTTCGCGAGCGCTTCAGGGGGCGCAGCAGCGGATGCCGCGCGAGCGTGGCAGCGGCGTCGGGCGCGATGCGCAGCTTGAGCTCGGTCTCGGTGGGCACTGCCGTCTACGGCTCCTCGCTCAGGCGAAGGCGGCGCTTGGCGACGCCGTCGGCGAGCGCGTGCAGCACGTCCACGGTCGCGTCCCAGCCGATGCACGCGTCGGTGATCGACACGCCGTACTCGAGCGGCTGCCCGGGCACGAGGTCCTGGCGCCCGCCGTTGATGTGGCTCTCGACCATGACGCCGAAGATGCGCGAGTCGCCGGCCGCGAGCTGGCCCGCGATGTCGCGCGCGACCGCCACCTGGCGCTCGTGCTGCTTCTGGCTGTTGGCGTGCGAGCAGTCGATCATGACGCGCGCCGCGATGCCGCTGTTCGCGAGCTCCTTGCACACGGCGTCGACGCTCGCGGCGTCGTAGTTGGTCGTCTTGCCGCCGCGCAGGATGATGTGGCAGTCCTCGTTGCCCGACGTGTGGACGATCGCGGAGTGCCCGCCCTTCGTCACCGACAGGAAGTGATGCGGCGCGGATGCGGCCTTGATGGCGTCGACGGCGATCTTGACGTCGCCGTTGGTGCCGTTCTTGAAGCCGACCGGGCACGACAGCCCGGACGCGAGCTGGCGATGGACCTGGCTCTCGGTCGTGCGCGCGCCGATCGCGCCCCAGGCGATCAGGTCCGCGATGTACTGCGGCGTGATCATGTCGAGGTACTCGGTGCCGGCGGGGAGGTCGAGCTCGTTGATCTCGAGGAGGATGCGCCGCGCGAGGCGCAGGCCCTCGTTGATGCGGAAGCTGTCGTCGAGGCGCGGATCGTTGACGAGCCCCTTCCAGCCCACCGTCGTACGCGGCTTCTCGAAATACACGCGCATCACGATGATGAGCCGGTCGGCGAGCTCGTGCTTCAGCGCCGCGAGGCGCGTCGCGTAGTCGATGGCCGCGTCGTAGTCGTGGATCGAGCACGGACCCACCACGACGAGCAGGCGGTCGTCCGCGCCGTGCAGCACGCGGTGGATGGCGGCGCGCGCCTCGTACACCGTGCTCGACGGCCGCTCGGTGCACGGGAACTCGCGCAGGAGGTGCGAAGGCGGCGACAGCTCGGTGATGTCGGTGATCCGCGTGTCGTCGATGGGGTGCGCTGACCCTGCGGCCGGAGGCGGGCCGGGCTTCGCCCGCGGGGCGTTCGGGTGGGGGGCGTTGGAGGACGAGGCAGGCAGCGAGGTGGGCACGGGGCGATCCCTGGTAGAAATTTGCGCCAAAACAACATATTACCGCAGAAAGCCGCCGGGGTTCACGCCGGCGGCCCGGACATGTTGCGGCGCAGGATGACAAGACTGCAACACCCCGTCGCGCGTCGTCGGCGAAACCGTTGCCTCGCGCGTTACGGATACCGTAGACTGCCTCGCACTAGGTCGCCATCGAGGCACGCCCGGGCGACCACGCGGTAGGGCAGGTACGACAACCCGATCGCAATTACTTTCTGGAGGGGAGTGGCATGAAAACGGTGCTTGCAATCGTAGCTGCCGGCGCGCTGATGATGGGCGGGACGGCATTGGCGGCCGACGCGAAGACCGATACGGCCGCCAAGGCGCCCACTGCATCGAACTCGCAGCAGGACAAAATGAAGGCCTGCAACGACCAGGCCGGCGACAAGAAGGGCGACGACCGCAAGGCGTTCATGAAGACCTGCCTCTCCGCCAAGCCGGCGAAGCAGGAGAGCAAGATGGCGATGTGCAACAAGAAGACCGCCGGCCTTTCCAAGGACGACCGGGCCAAGGCACAGAGCGAGTGCATGAAGGCAAGCTAGGATTCGCAGGACACGGTCGGGTGACCTCCTGTCCACCCGGCCGAGGCTGGCAAGGCCGCATCGGGGCAACCCCTTGCGGCCTTGTTTTTATTCCCGGCGCAGCAGCAGGCCCTTGAGGTATTCGCCTTCCGGGAAGCCCAGCGCCACCGGGTGATCGGGGCTGGGCCCCAGCTTGCGCAGGATCTGCAGGTCGGCCTGCGCGTCCGCCGCAGCGCCGGCGACGATCTTCTGGAAGAGCTCGGCCGACACCCCGCCGCTGCACGAGAACGTGGCCAGCAGCCCGCCCGGCGCCAGCATCTTGATCGCCAGCAGGTTGACGTCCTTGTACGCCCGTGCCGCGCGCTCCGCGTGGCGGGCCGTGGGCGCGAACTTGGGCGGGTCGAGCACGACGAGGTCGTAGGTCGCGCCCGCGTTGCGAAGCTTGCGCAGCTCGACGAAGGCGTCGCCCTCGATCCACGTCGCGCGGCGGCCGTCCAGCGCAGCGTTGCTCGCGAGGTTCCGCCGGCCCTGCGCGAGCGCGTCGGCGGAGCTGTCGAGCGAAGCGACCTCGCGCGCGCCGCCCGCGAGCGCCGCCAGCGTGAAGCCGCCCGTGTAGCAGAACGCGTTCAGCACGCGCCGTCCCGCGCTGGCCGCGCGCACCAGGGCGCGGTTGTCGCGCTGGTCGAGGTAGAAGCCCGTCTTCTGGCCTTGCGCGACGTCGACGCCGTACGCGAGCCCGGCCTCGACGATACGCACGCTCGCCGGAAGCACGCCCGCGGCGAGCCCGTTGCGCGGCGGGAGGCTCCTTCCAGCGTGCCATTCCTCGGCGTCGGAGCGCTCGTATACCGCAGGTCACGCCGGCCAGCGCCGCAAGGCCGTCCACGATGGCGTCGCGCCACTTCTCCGCGCCGGCGGAGGTGAGCTGGACGACGATCACCTCGCCGTAGCGATCGGCGATCACGCCGGGCAGCCCGTCGGACTCGCCGTGGACAAGGCGCGCGCCGGTGTGCGCGTCGTCCAGGAGCGGTGCGCGCTCGCCCGCGGCGCGCGCGATGCGCGCGGCGAAGAACGATGCGTCGATGGCGACCGACGCGTCGAACGACCACACTCGTGCGCGGATCTGCGAATCGGGGAGAAACGCGGCGACGGCCAGAACCTCGCCGTCGCTGCCCGTGACCGTTACCGTGTCGCCGCCCCGCGGGGCTGCCCTCCATGCGAGCGATGGCGCCCGAGAATATCCAGGGATGGCGGAGCTCGACCGATCGTCTCCACGCCCGGCTTCAACACGAGGCCGGACCGCGGCGGCCGCCGCGGTCAGCCGAGCGCGACACCCGCGAGGTGGCCGATGCCGAAGGTGACGGCGCCCGCAACGGCGCCGATGGCGAGCATGCGGGCGCCCGAGCGCCACGCGCTGCGTCCGGTGAAGAGCGAGGAGAGCGCGGCGCCGATGCCGAAGAAGACGCCCGTCACCGCGACCGTCGCCGGCAGCGCGGCGCCCCCCGCGGCAGCGCGAACGGCACGAGCGGCGTCGCGGCGCCGACCGCGAACGCGCCGAACGAGCTCGCCGCCGCGCCCGTCGGCGAGCCCAGCTCGCCGGGATTGAGCCCCAACTCCTCGCGGGCGAGCGTGTCGAGGGCGTGGTCGGGGTCGCCACGATCTGCTTCGCAAGCTTGCTCGCGGCGCGCTTGGGCAGGCCCTTCGCGGCGTAGATGAGCGCGAGCTCCTGGGCCTCGGCTTCGGGTATTGCGCAAGCTCGTCGCGCTCGAGGCCGATCTGGTACTCGAAGAGCTCGCGCTGCGATCGCACCGAGACGTACTGCCCGCGGCCATCGCGAACGCGCCGGCGGCGAGGCCCGCGACGCCTGAGCAGGACGATGCGCGCGTCGCTCGTCGCGCCCGCGACGCCCAGGATGAGGCTCGCGTTCGACACGAGGCCGTCGTTGACGCCGAAGACCGCGGCGCGGGGTTGCTCCGCCCGCGCCGAGCGTGCGATGGCGATGCTCCATGCCGCCCTGGGCCGTGGGCATGGGATGCCCCGGGGCGCTCGGCGTGGGCGAGCCCCCGTAGACCGCCATGCCGCGGACCTTCATCGCCGCGAGCACGGACTTCATGCGACGCGGCCCGAGCCAGCGCACGAGGCGCGCCACGAGGCGCGTGCGGGAGTCGGGCTCGTACGGCGGCGGGGGCCGATGCCCGCGCGCGGTGATCTGCGCGCGCCAGATGGCCGCCTGCGCCTGCGCCTCGATGGCCAATCGCTCGAAGAGGTCGGCGCGAGCGGTGCCCGCCTCCGCTTCCGCGCATGCGCGGTAGAGGTAAGCGGAGCGCTGCTCCTCGACCCAGGAAAGAAGGGGATTCATCGATTCACACCGAGCGCGTGACGCCGCCGTCGACGCGGAGGTTCTGCCCCGTAATGTAACCCGCGTCCGACGAGAGGAGGAACGCCACCGTCTTCGCGATCTCGTCCGTGCGGCCGTAGCGCCCCGCGGGGATCGTCGAGCGGATGGATTCGTTCACCGGCCGCGTGTCGATGAAGCCCGGCAGCACATTGTTCATGCGGATGCCGTGCTTCGATTCCTGGTCCGCGAAGAGCTTGCAGAAGCTCCCGAGCGCGGCGCGCAGCGAGCACGAGATGGGAAAGCGAGGATCGGGCTCGTACGCCGCGAAGGTCGAGATGTTGACGAGCGCGCCGCCGCCTTGCGCGCGCATGGCGGGCGCCACGAGGCGCGCCATGCGGACCACGTTGAGGAGCAGCATGTCGAGGCCGGCGTGCCAGTCGGCGTCCGCGAGCTCCAGCAGCGGGCCCTTCGGCGGGTTGCCGGTGTTGTTGACGACGGCATCGATGCGCCCGTGCGCCGCGAGCGCGTCGTCGACGAAGCGAGCGAGATCGCCCGGGACGTCGACGCTGCCGCGCGTCGCGCGCCCGCCCAATTCCTTTGCCAGCGACTCGACCTCAGGCGAGCGGGCGAGGAGACAGACTCGATAGCCGCGCGCGGCCAACTCCCTCGCGCACGCGGCGCCCATGCCCTTGCTGGCGGCGGTGACGAGGGCGACCGGGGATGTCATCGAATGCGGCGAAGCCTTCCTGTGAAACGATGCCGCCCGCTCGAGCGGCGCAGCGGGCGGATCAGTCGAACTCTAGCACCAACGGCGGGGCGCCCGCGATGGCGTGGGCGCGAGGTCAGAGCGTCGGAGGTCCCCGGCGCTGCGAGGCCTCGACCTTCTCCTGGCACGCGATGCATCTCGGCGCCGACGGATTGGCGGCGAGCCGCGCGAGCGGGATGTGCGCGCCGCATTGCACGCACTCTCCGTACGTCCCGTCGGCCATGCGCGCGAGCGCGGCCTCGACGTCACGGAGCTCGCTCGCGTCGCGCGACACCTCGGCCACGTCGAGCGCGGTCTCGAGGTCCGCGACGGCCCAGTCGTCGGTCTCCTCCATGCGATTGCGAAGGCCGAGCAGCGCGGGATTGTCCTGCGTGTTGAGCTTGGCGGCGATCTCGGCGCGCAGCACACGGCGACGCGCCTGCAGGTCCTTCTTGAGCGCCGCGCGCTCGGCGGCGGTCGGGGTCGCGCTCATGGGTGTCGTGCCTCCTGTGCGGGATCGGGCGTGCATCGATGATTATCGCACCGTGCTCGCGGGGTGGCCGGCTTCCGGCCCGGTCGCAAGCGAACGTTGCGCGCCGCGCTTGAAAGCCATTCGGGCAGCCCCAGATTCGAGCCACAGGGCAGGCGCGCGCGACGATCGCGGCGCACCCGGAACGCTTACCCCATTTCGCATCTCGCAAGGAGCATTTCATGACTGCATTGCAAGTGTACGGTCCGTTCGCGGACGCGGGCTTCGACGACATCGTCCGCAGCTTCTTCCGTCCGGCGCGCGATAGCCGCGACGCCGCGGCGCCCATCAAGGTCGACGTCGTCGAGAAGCCCGAGGCGTTCGTCGTCAAGGCGGAAGTCCCGGGCGTCGGCAAGGACGACATCCAGGTCACGATCGAAGGCAACCAGGTCACCATCTCGGCGGAAGTGAAGCGCGACACGGAGCAGAAGGAAGGCGAGCGCGTGCTGCGCAGCGAGCGCTACTACGGCGCCGTGTATCGCAGCTTCGTGCTGCCGGTGGAGATCGACGAGGCCGCGAGCCAGGCCCGGTACGAAGGCGGCGTGCTCGAGCTCACGCTCTCGAAGAAGCCCGCCGTCACGGGCCGCAAGCTCACGATCCAGTAAGGCGTCGAAGCACTTAGGGCGCCGCGCCGCGGGTTCGAAAAGGGGCCCGCGGCACGCGCTCGCTCGCGCCGTCAGCGAATGCGCTTGGCGGCGAACTCTTCCTCGATGTTGTCGCGGAAGTAGCTCCACGGCGACGATGCCGTCGAGAATCGTCGCCACACTTCGGGCGAGACGCCGGCGTACTGGAACGTGCCGGCCGTGAGCTCGACCACGAGCGTCTTCTCGCGCTCGTCGTAGCCCGCGGCGCGCAGGCTGCCGCCGCTCATCCTCTTCATCTGCATCGCTTCAATCTCCCGACGCGATCGCGTCCCGGTACCAGCGGTAGAGCACGGCGTCGTCCTCGCCGGCCAAGCCTGCCTCGACCGCGCCTTTGAACGCCGCATGCGCGGCGCAGGCGAACGGCGCGCCGAATCGATGTTGCCGGGCGAAGTCGACCGCGAGCCCCACGTCCTTCGCGAGGAGGCGCGTGGCCGCGCGCGGCGCGTAGTCGCCGGCGAGCGCGCGCGGAAGGCGGTCGGCGACGATCCAGCTCGCGCCGGAGCTTGCGTTGACTACATCGAGGACCATCGCGGGGTCGAGGCCCGCGCGCGCGGCGAGCGCCATCGCCTCGGCGCCGGCGGCCAGGTTCACGGCGGCCAGGAGGTTGTTGATGACCTTGAACTTGGCGGCGTCGGCCGGCGCGGCGCCGACCGCAAACACGTTGCCGGCGATGGCGGCGAGCATGGGAGCGAGGCGCGCGAGCGCGTGGGCGGCGCCCGACACCATGATCGTCATCGAGCCGTCCGCAGCGCGCGCAGGGCCGCCGGAGACAGGGGCGCCTACCACCTGCGCGCCGGTAGGCGCTACGCGTGCGGCGATCGCGTCGACGTCGGCGGGCGCGATGGTCGACGCGACGAGCACGAGGCTGTCAGGGCGCAGTGTCGTGGCGGCGCCGTCGGGGCCGAAGAGCACGTCCTCGATCTGCGGCGTGTCGACCACGAGCAGGATCACGACGGGGCACACGGCGGCGAGCGAGGCGGGGGTCGCGTGGCACGTCGCGCCGTATCGAGCGGCCTCGGCGAGAGCGTCGGGGCGGATGTCGCGCGCGTGCGTGGCGGCGCCGGCGCGAAGGAGGCTCCGGAGCACGCCCATGCCCATCGCGCCGGTCCCGATGACGCCTGCCGGCTCCGGGATCGCGGGCCGGACCGGGTCGCGGTCGCGCGAGGCGGCGCTCACGCCGTTACTTTTGAGGCGGGGGCAGGACCGCGTACGGCTCGCAGTCGCGAAGCGGGGCGGAGGCGCCGTCGGCGATGAACGTGAGCTCGGAGCCGCGGCCGCGGAGCTCCATGGTGCCGTTGCTGTAGCGGACGATGGAGCCCGTCTGGCCGGCGGGAATCTGGTAGAGCGTCACGCGCTGGGCGCCGGGCAGGAGGATGCGCGCCTCGTTGTCGGTGAAGCGCACGATGAACCGCTCGCCGTTGAGCTGGCACGCGAACGTCGTCTTCGCGAGCTCCTCGTCGCGCTTCTTCTGCGGATTGAGGGCGTCGCAGCCGGCGACGACGAGCACGACGAGATCAGCGGCAAGGAGGGCGGTGCGCGCACCTCGTCAGGACAGCGCAAAGATGGCGCGGGGTCCACGGCGCTGGTCGAGCATCGCGGAGTTGGCGGCGCCGTTCCGGGAATTGGTGCCAGGTCTGTAATGGGGTCTGACCCCATTTCGGGGGCGCGGACCCCTGCCGGGCAATGGTGCCAGGCCTGTAATGGGGTCTGACCCCATTTCGGGGTGCGAGCCCCCGCCGGGAAATGGTGCCAGGTCTGTAATGGGGTCTGACCCCATTTCGGGATGCGAACCGCTGCCGGGAAATGGTGCCAGGTCTGTAATGGGGTCTGACCCCATTTCGGGGGCATCCCTTTTCCGGTCAGCACTCGACGACGTTGACGGCGACTCCCCCGATCGACGCCGACTTGTAGCGGCTCGCCATCGAGCGCCCCGACTCGACGAGCGAGCGGGCGAGGGCGTCGAGGCCCACGCGCGGGCTCGGCAGGCGGATGGCGGCGGCGGCCGCGTTGTACGCCCGCGTCGCGGCCTTGGCGCCGCGCTCGATGCACGGGTCCTCGATGCGACCGCCGTCGAGGTCGCACGCGAGGCCCAGGTGCGGCTCCAGCGCGCGCTCGGCCGCATGCAGGATCTGCGCGTTGCTCGCGCCGTGCACGGCGGCGAATCCCGCGGCCGCCATGGCCGCGGCCACCCCGACCTCGCCCTGGCAGCCGACCTGGCGCACGCCGCCCGCGCGCAGCAATCCGCCCACTGCGGCGCCGGCCAGGAGGAAGTCCTGGGCGCGCTCGTCGTACGACATCGGCGCGCCGTCACGCCAGAGCTGCATGAGGGCCGCCACCGGCCCGGCGGCGCCCGCCGACGGCGCCGACACGATGCGCCCGCCGGCCGCGTTCTCCTCGCCGACGG
>JBGAIS010000089.1:0-17119 GCA_044225355.1 Casimicrobiaceae bacterium
GATGCCGCTCCTGGCCGCCGCGCAGACGGCGCCTGCCCCCGCCGCCGGCGATCCCAGCAAGGGCGCGCAGAAGGTCGCGATGTGCCAGGGATGCCACGGCATCGTCGGCTGGCGCACGGCGTTCCCGGAGGTGTATCGAGTGCCGAAGCTCTCGGGCCAGAACCCGCAGTACATCGTCGCCGCGCTCAAGGAGTACAAGTCCGGCGACCGCGGCCATCCCTCGATGAAGGCCATCGCGGCCTCGCTGTCGGAAGCCGACATGGCGGACATCGCCGCCTACTACTCGCAAGTGCCGCTCACGACGGCCGTCAAATGACCATGCGCATCCTCCTCTCCATGGCCGCCGTCGCGGCGATCGCGTCGACCGGCGCAATGGCCGCCGACATCGAGGCCGGCAAGAAGAAGGTCCAGGAAGTGTGCGCGGCGTGCCACGGGGCCGACGGCGCGCAGCCCATCAACCCGGACTACCCGAAGCTCGCCGGCCAGTACCCCGACTACCTGTCGAAGGCGCTTCGCGACTACAAGGTGGGCCGTCGCAAGAACGCCATCATGGCGGGCATGGCGGCGGGGCTCACGGAGAAGGACATCGAGGACATCTCGGAGTACTTCTACGCGCAGCCGGGCAATCTCGCCAGCCGCTACTGAACGCGTTCCCCGCGCCTACTGGCGCTCGAGGCACGCGAGGTACAGCGCCGCGTCAGGCGGCGTGCCGTGCCTCTGCGACTGCCACATCACCTCGCCCAGGCATTCGAGCACCGCGTGCAACGCCGCGTGCTCGTCGCCGTGCGCCTCGCGCAGGCGCTCGAACTGCGCGCGGATGCCCGGCGGCTGGTCGATGGCGATCTGCTCGGCCACGGCCAGGTGCAGCGACAGATGCAGGAACGGGTTGACCTCTCCCGACTCCGGGCGGTAGTCGCGGTCCACGCTCCTCGCGGGCGACTCGAGCGTCGCGTGGTACTCCGGATGCAGCGCGATCAGCTTCGCCGCGATCCGCTCGAGGTCGCTCATGCCGGCGCCCGCGCGGGCCTTGGCCCAGGCCTCGACCAGGAAGCGGCGTGCTTCGTCGCGCGACGGGCTGAACATGGCGTCAGCGCAGCGGAAGCGCCGGGGGATCGCCCGGCGTCTTCTGCCTGAACTCGCACAGGTCGCGGACGATGCACTCGGGACATTTGGGCTTGCGCGCGATGCACACGTAGCGCCCGTGCAGGATGAGCCAGTGGTGCGCGTTCTGCTTGAACTCGTCGGGCGTGAATTTCAGGAGGCGCGCCTCGACCTCCTCCGGGTCCTTGCCCGGCGCGAGACCCGTGCGGTTGGACACGCGGAAGATGTGCGTGTCGACCGCGATGGTCGGCTCGCCGAACGCGACGTTCATGACGACGTTGGCCGTCTTGCGCCCCACGCCGGGCAGCGCCTCGAGCGACTCGCGGTCGCGCGGCACCTCGCCGCCGTGCTGCGCGAGGATGGCCTCGGACAGCGCGACGACGTTCTTCGCCTTGCTGTTGAAGAAGCCGAGCGAGTGCACGTACGGCACGAGGCCGTCGACGCCGAGCGTCGCGATGGCGCGCGGCGTGTTGGCGTCGGCGAAGAGCCTCGCGGTGGCCTTGTTCACGCCCTTGTCGGTGGCCTGCGCGGACAGCACGACCGCGACCAGCAGCTCGAACGGCGTGGTGTAGTCGAGCTCCGTCTTCGGATGCGGGTCGTGCGCTCGAAAGCGCTCGAAGATCTCGCGGCGCTTCGCGGGATTCACGGCGCCTTGCCCTGCGCGATGCGCTCGAGCCGCGCCAGGCGCGCGGCCTCGCTCGACTTGAGGTAGGCGTCGTCCTTGAGGAGCGCGTAGGCCTTCGCGGCCCACGGCGCGGCGCCGGGCGCGTCGCCCTTGGCGAGCGAGATCTCGGCCATCTCCTCGTAGACATAGCCGTCGGGCTCGCCGGCGCGCTCCGTCTCGGCGACGAGCGCGACCTGGAGGGCGCGTGCCTCGTCGAGGCGGCCGGTCGCGCGATAGCCTCGCGCGATCGTCCACTTCGCGATGCGGATGGCGCCGGCGTTGCCGGCCGCCTCGCGAAGCGGCAGCGCCTTCTCCCAGTGCGAGAGCGCGATGATGGCGTCGCCCTTGTCGAAGTACGTCCAGCCGATGTTGTTGTGAAGCGACGCGGCCCAGCCGCGCGCCCGCGCATCGGGCGAGGCCGTCGCGGCGGCGAGCGCCTTCTCGTTCCACGCGAGCTGCGCGTCAGGCGGCGCGGCGATGGCCAGCATGTGCAGCGCGTCCACGCGGTAGTAGTCCGCCCCCGGCGCCTGGTCCTGCGCCGACGCGGCGAGCGCCTGCTCGAACAGCGCGACGGCGGCGGGCCGCTCGCCCGCCGAATTGCGCGTGCGGCCGCGCTCGAGGAAGTAGCGCACCTTCACGCGCGCGGGGGCCGCGGCGAGCCTGGGCTCGATCGCGTCGAGCGTCCTGTCGGCGTCGGCGAACTTGCGCTGGAGGCTGTCGGTGCGGGCGATCTGCGTCTCGATCTCGAGCGCCTCGGGCGACCCGGCGGGATGGCGCGCGAGCTCCTCGCGGAATCTCGCCTGCGACTGCGCGGGCTTGTCGAAGGTCCAGAGCTTGTCGAGCGTCGCGGAGAAGTCCGGGGTGTCGGCCATGGCGAGAAAGAAAACGCAGAGGAGGGAGGCGAGGAGGTTACGCATTGACGAGGCCCGCGCGCGCGCGCTCGCGCCAGCGGCGGCGACGGCCTCGCGCCGCCTGTCGACGTCGCCGCTCGGCTCCGGCGCGGCGGGCATCGCGCGCGAACGGCTTGCGGCTCGCGATGCGCTCGCCGCGCGCGACGCGGTCGTTGCGCGCGCGGTGGCGCAGGCGCGCGTCGCGGGCGTCGGAGGCGGTCCATTCGCGGCCCGACGGGATCATGTCGATGCAGTCGACGGGGCAAGGCGCGACGCACAGCTCGCAGCCCGAGCACAGGCTCGGGAGGATCGCGTGCATGCGCTTCTGCGCGCCGATGATGGCGTCGACCGGGCACGCCGCGATGCAAAGCGTGCACCCGATGCACGCGGACTCGTCGATGGTCGCGACGAGCAGGGGGCCGGGAACGCCGCAGGACGGATCGACCCGCTTCGAGGGCCGGCCCGTCAACGCCGCGAGCGCGGCGACGACCGCGTCGCCGCCCGGCGGGCAGCGATCGATGTCGCTGTCGCCGCACGCGATGGCCCGCGCGTACGGCAGGCACCCCGCGAAGCCGCAGCGCGTGCACTGCGTCTGCGGCAGGATCGCGTCGATGCGCTGCGTGAAGCTCGATTCCATCGCGCCATTCTAACGTCGGCGCGAGGAAGCCTACGATCGGCGGTCGCCGCGCGTGCGGTAGTCGGCGGGCACCTTGAAGAGATCGGCCGCGGGCTCGCCGCGCTTCACGTTGGTCAGGCGGTAGATCGTGTCGCCGGCGCGCGGATCGCTCGTCCTGGCGTACACCACGACGAAGAGGTCGGGCGAGAACCAGCGCTCGCTCGTCACCACGATGGGCCGCTCGTTGCCGATCTGCCCCGCGGGAATGGTATGCGACGTCATCGTGCCCTCGGCCTTGATGCCGTCGAAATCGCGCGTGCCGAGCGACTTCGTCTCGCCCTTGCCGCGCGGCACGAGCGGAAGCGTGAGCGGCGGCAGCGGCGGCGCGGGCGGCATGGCGTCCGACGCCTCGCCGCGCGCCACGCGAATGACCTCGACGTGGACGTCCTCGTCCTTGCCGCCGTCGGTCGTGGCGCGATTGCGCTTGACCACCACGCGCCCCGGCTGGACCTCGACGCTTGCCGGAGCCGCCGGCGGCGCGGCGATGGCGGGCGGCGTGGGGGACGTGGGCAGCGCAGGCATGGCGGGGGGCTCGGGCGGCGTGGGGACGCGCGGGATGCGGATGGCCGTTCGCGAGCCCTCGTTCAGCACCACGCTGCGACCCTCCATCGGGTCGTAGATGTAGATGCCGGAGCGAGGGCCGTCCTTGCGCTCCTGGCGCGTGCGGCCCTGGGTGTCGCGCGCGAGCAGCTACGTTGTATTATTAACGATTCGGTTGCCGTCGGGTAGCACCTGGATCGACTCCGTCACGGCTTCCGCCGTATACGGCGCGTTCTTCACGATCTCGCGCGGGCGGCCGAACTCGTTGGCGACGAAGGCCATCGAGGCGGGAAGGCCCGCGAGCTCCTCGTCGAGCTCCGCGAGGAAGCGCTCGTCCAGCACCTGGCGCTTGGCGAGCTCGACGAGCCGCTTCGTGTCGGGCATGGCAGGCATCGCGGGCGGAGAGGCCAGTGAGGGCGGCGAGGGCGGTGAGGGCGGTGACGCCTGCGCGAGCGCGGCGGCGGAGGCCGCGCCGAGGAGCGCGGCGGCGACGGAACGAAGGGCGAAAGTCTTGCGCATGGTCGGATTCCCTGGCGGATCAGTAGACGAAGCGGACGGCGAGGACGGACCCGTCGCGGCGCACGAGGAGCTCGGTGTCGATCGTGTCGGCGGCGCGGGCGGGATTGATGGGCAGGCCGAGCTGCGCGAGCGTCATGCGCGGCAGTCGTGCCGGCACGACGAGCGCGTCGCCGGCGCTTTCGATATCGGCGATCGGCACCACGGGAAGGAACTCGTCGCCGCCGATGCGCGACGAGACGTGCGTCGAGGGCTCCGCGATCACGCCTTCCGGAGGCATGGAGCGCACGATGAACGAGAGCGCGGCGATCGACGCGGCGAGCGCGAGCGGCCACGCGAGCCAGCGATCGCCCGCGGCGGCGGCTTTCGGACGAGGTGAGCGCTGCGCGCGCGCGATGGCGGCCTGGATCGCGAGATCGGTCGCGGGGGGCGGCAGCGCGTCGGCAACCGACGCCTTGAGCGCGTTGAGGTCACTGTCGAGCGCGGAGGCGGGGGGAGGGGAGAAAGCCATGGTCATCCTCGGGCGGTGCGCGCGCCGGCGGGCTCGACGTCGAGCCCACGGGCGAGAAGCGCACGCGCGCGGTAGAGGCGCGAGCGCCCGGGGTTGTGAGCGCAGCCGCAGATGGCCGCGGCTTCGGCGTAGGAGCGCTCCGCGAGCTCGACCAGCACGAGCACGTCGCGGTAGTGCGGCGGAAGCGCGGCGATGGCGCTGCGCAGGCGGGCGAGGTCGCGCTGCGTGGCGAGCGCGACGTCGGGAGTCGGCCGGTCGAGGTCGGGCGCGTCGACGTCGTCCTCGTCGTGGCTCACGTAGCGCGCGTCCACGCCGGAGCGGCGGTGGACGAAGTTGCGCGTGATGCCGAGGAGCCAGGGTCCGAGCGGGCCGCGCGCGGGCTCGTAGTCGCCGGCGTGGCCCAGGAGGTGGACGAACACGTCCTGCGTCACTTCCGACGCCACGGCGGCCTGGCCCGACCACAGGAGCGCGAAGCGGTAGACGGCGCCCTTGTGCCGCTCGTACAGCGGACCGAGCGCCGCGGCGTCGCCCAGCGCCACGCGGGCGGCGAGGGCGGCGTCGGCGGCCTGCAGGCGGTCGGAGAGCTCGGCGGGCACGGTGGGGGCGGAGTCGGGCAACGGAAAGCGGGCTTAAGGGGTGTCACCCTATATTCGTCCGGGGCGGCCGGAAAGTTCCCGCCGCGTCGCTTGGGGCATGCGCGGCCTTGCGGCCGCTCGCGAAGCCCCGCGACCGCTCGCGCCGCCGGGCGCCCGCCGGTCGCAGGGCGTTTGAAGCGGCGAGCGGGCGTGGCGACACTTCGGGCGTCGCCCCCGTCGCGCCTGACACAATGTCCCCCGCCATGGCCTCCCCGCCCCCACCCGTGCCCGCCGTCTCCGCACCCGAGCTTCGGCGCCGCTCGTTCCATCCGCTCGAGCTCATCCCGTTCTTCTCGCGCTGGCCGCAGGGCCCGGTGCGCGACCTCGTCTACTCGTTCCTGTTCAACACGCTCATCGCCGTCGGCTTCACGGTACTGAACCTCGTGTTCGTGAGCGACCTGCCCATCGCGCGGGCGTTCTTCCTGTGCTTCGTGTTCTCGCAGTGCATCGGGTTCACGATCTGGGCGCTCGTGGCGGTGGCCGACGGGATCTTCCTGCGCGGCCGCCCCAAGTCGGCCGGTGTCCGCTGGCTCACGTTCGTCGTGATCCCGCTCGTGGGCGCGTACATCGGGTACTGGATCGCGACCTACGTCTTGGGCTGGTCGCAGGCGCGCGCGGAGCTCCTCACGTGGCGCGGCGTGCTGCCGCCTTTCGCGGTGTCGGGCATCATCACGCTCATCCTCGTCGCGATCTTCGTGCCGCGCGACCGCGCTGCCCGAAAGAGGCGTGCCGCCGCGACGAGGCGCGCATGAGCGAGGTCGAGCGCGAGCGACGCTCGCGCGCATGCAGCTCCTCGAGGCCCAGATCGAGCCGCACTTCCTGTACAACACGCTCGCGCACGTCGTGAGCCTCGTCGACGGCGAGCCCGCGCTCGCGAAGCGCATGCTGCACCGCCTGATCGACCTCCTGCGCGCCACCGCCGCGGGCGCGCAGCGCGCGAGCACCGTCGACACGCAGCTCGAGCACCTGCGCGCCTACCTGGAGCTCATCGCGATGCGCATGGGACCGCGGCTCGCGTGGTCGATCGAGGCCGCGCCCGACGTACGCGCGATCGCCATCCCGCCCATGCTGCTGCAGCCCGTCGTGGAGAACGCGATCAAGCACGGCCTCGAGCCCAAGGTGGAAGGCGGCCGTGTCGACATCGCGGTCACGCGCGGGAGCGGCACGCTCGTGCTCGCGGTGACGGATACGGGGCTCGGCGTATCGCCCACCCGCGCCCCGGGATCGACGGGCATCGGCCTTTCGAACCTGCGCGCTCGCCTGTCCGCGCTTTTCGGCCCGGCCGCTGCGCTGCGCATCGCCGACCACGCGCCCTCGGGCACCCGGGTCACCATCACGCTTCCGCTGCCATGAACGAGTCACGCATCACGGCCATCATCGCCGACGACGAGCCGCGCCTCGCCGACTACCTCGCCTCGCGCCTGTCGATCCTGTGGCCCGAGCTCGAGATCGCGGGCATCGCGCACAATGGACCCCAGGCGCAGGCGCTGCTCGCGTCCGAGGCGCCCGACATCGCGTTCCTCGACATCCGCATGCCGGGGCTCACGGGCATCGAGGTGGCGCGCGGCGCCCAGGCGGGCGTGCGTATCGTGTTCGTCACGGCGTTCGACCAGTACGCGGTCGACGCCTTCGAGCGCGCGGCGGTCGATTACCTCCTGAAGCCCGTCAGCGACGAGCGCCTCGCGCAGACGGTGGCGAGGCTGCGCGCGCAGACGGCCGCCCCGCCCGCCGCGGGCGTGCGCGACGTGCTCGCGGCCATCGAGCGCATGGCGCCCGGCGCGGGCGGTGAGCGGCTCGCGTGGATCCGCGCGTCGAAGGGCTCGCAGGTCGCCCTGATCGACGTCGAGGACGTGGCGTATTTCCAGTCGAACGACAAGTACACGAGCGTGTTCACTGCGGAAGGCGAGGCGCTCATCCGCATGCCGCTGCGCGAGCTCGCCGACCAGCTCGACGCGCGCCAGTTCTGGCAGGTGCATCGCGGCACGATCGTCAACGTGCGCCACATCGCGACGACCTCGCGCGACCTCACCGGCCGCGTGACGCTTTCCATGAAGTCGCGACCGGAGCCCGTGCACGTCTCGCGTGCGTACGGGCACCTCTTCAAGCAGATGTAGCGCGATTCGCGGCACAATGGCGGCTTTGCCGCCATGCCGCACGACCACGACCACGCAGGCGATCACGACCACGGGCCCGAGGACGGGCACGAGGCGCACGATCACGACCCCGGACACCGCCATGTCCCAGACGTGAGGCGCGAGGGCGCGCAGCGCGCGCTCGTGATCGCCCTCGTCCTCACCGCGGGCTTCGCCGTCGTCGAGGCCGCGGGCGGCTGGCTCGCGGGCTCGCTCGCGCTCATCTCCGATGCGGGCCACATGGTCACCGACGCCGCGGCGCTGGGCCTCGCGCTCTTCGCCAACGCCGTCGGACGGCGACCGCCGTCGAGACGCGCGACCTACGGCTACGGGCGCGCCGAGGTGCTCGCGGCGTTCGTCAACGCCATCGCGATGCTCGCGATCGTCCTCTTCATCGCGGTCGAGGCCGTGCGCAGGCTGCTCGAGCCCGCGCCGGTGGCGGGCGGGATCGTCACCGTGATCGGCGGTACGGGGCTCGTCGTGAACATCGTTGCCGCCTGGGTGCTCTCCCGCGCGTCGGGCTCGCTCAACGCGCGCGGCGCGCTCTTGCACGTCATGGGCGATCTCTTGGGCTCGGTCGCCGCGCTCGTCGCGGGCGTGGTGATCATGGTCACCGGCTGGACGCCCATCGATCCCATCCTCTCGGTCGCGGTGGCGCTCCTCATCGTGCGCTCGACGTGGCAGCTCCTGAAGCAATCCACCGGCGTGCTGATGGAAGGCGTGCCGGTCCACCTCGACTACGACGCGATCGGTCGCGCGCTCGCGGGCCTTCCCGGCGTGGCCGACGTGCACGATCTGCACGTGTGGAACACGGGCAGCGAGGAGGTCGCGCTGTCGGCGCACCTGTCCATCGCCCGCGGGGACGACTGGCTGCCGCTCCTCGCGCAAGCACGCCGCCTGCTCGCCACCGACTTCGGCATCCGTCACGCGACGCTGCAGCCGACGTGGCCGATGCCGCACGCGGTGGGCGACGATCGTCGCGTGATCCCGGTGCGTCCCGCGGAGGCTCCACCGCAGGCCAGGTAACTCTACGCTTACCGTGGATTCGCACGCTCGCGCGCAGCCGGATGCAAGATGCTCGTCTTTCCCGGCCGTTGCGCGCGGCCGCCGGCGGGCCGTTCCCAAGGCGGCCGCCCGATCGGCATTCGCCGTCCCCTATAGCCACTTGAGCTTGCGGAAGTGGAAGAAGAGGTAGACGTCCACCGCGATCATCACCGACACCGCGAGCGGATAGCCGAAGGTCCAGTCGAGCTCCGGCATGTTCTTGAAGTTCATGCCGTAGATGCCCGCCAGCATGGTGGGGACCGCGATGATGGCGGCCCACGCGGCGAGCTTCTTCGTCACCTCGCTCTCGGACAGCGAGATCATGCCGAGGTTGACCTGGATCGCCGTGGTGAGCATTTCGCGGATGCCCTCGATCGACGCGTGGATGCGGTACAGGTGATCGTAGACGTCGCGGAAGTACTCGTTCATGCCCGAGCAGATCTGCGGGACGCGCCCGCCGTACAGCCGGCCCGTGGCCTCCATCATCGGGTCGACCGCGTGCTTGAGCGTCATGAGCTTCTGCTTCAGCGCATACAGCGCCTGGATGTTGCTGCGTGCGGCGTTGCGCTCGAAGATCTGCTCCTCGATCTTCTCGAGCTCGGTCTCGAGCGCGTCGATCACCGGGAAGTAGCGGTCGACGATGTTGTCCATCACCGCGTAGAAGACGTAGCCCGCGCCGTTCTTGAGGAGCTCGGGCTCGCGCTCGGTGCGGGCGCGCACGGCCGCGAACCCGACGTGCGTGCGGTGGCGGACCGTGAGCACGTAGTTGGGGCCGACGAATACGTCCACCTCGCCCGCGACGAGCTCGTCGGTGCCGTCGGGGCCGCGCTCGCGCTCGATGGTGTGCAGCACCGCGAAGAGCGAGTCGCCGTACTCCTCGATCTTCGGCCGCTGGTGGCCGTGGCGCGCGTCGTCCACCGCGAGCTCGTGCAGGCCGAACTCCTGCGCCATCTCGTCCAGTTCCTCCATCGACGGCTCGAACATCGCGACCCACACGAAGCAGTCGCGCTGGTTGACGTACTCGCTGATGTCCTCGATCGGGATGTTCGCGAGCTTGCGACCGTTCTGGTAGGCGACGCAGCTGATCAGCATGGGCGGCATCATAGCGGTGCCGCCGCGACCGCACCAATGCGGCGCGCGAGAACCGGGATCAACCCGCATCACCCGGGGCGGGTCGGCAGCGCGCATGCCGCGTCGCGATGAGGCAGCCTTGCGCGCCGAGGCTTGCTATACTTCAAATGACCCGCGGTCATTTGCGGTCGATGCCCACGGGATCTCGTGTCCGATTCTCTACCCACTCCATCCGCGCCGCCGGCGACCACGCCGTCCTCGGTAGCGACGCCGAAGCTGCGCGAGCTCGTGCTGCTGTTCACGCTCGCCGCCATGCAGTTCACGAACATCCTGGACTTCATGATCATGATGCCGCTCGCGCCGCAGCTCATGCGGATCCTCGAGATCGACCCGCGCCACTTCGGGCTGCTGGTGTCGGCCTACACGTTCGCCGCGTCGGTGAGCGGCTTCGTCGCGGCGTTCTGGATCGACCGCTACAGCCGCAAGCGCGCGCTGCTCACGATGTACACCGGCTTCATCGTCGCGACGGGCCTGTGCGGCCTCGCGCCCACCTACGAGCTCCTGTTCGCGGCGCGCATCGTGGCGGGCGTGTTCGGCGGCGTCATCGGGGCGCTCGTGATGACGATCGTCGCCGACGTGATTCCGTATTCGCGGCGCGCGTTCGCCACCACCCTCGTTTCCGCGGGCTTCTCGTTCGCGGCGGTGCTGGGGGTGCCGATGGGACTGTGGTTCGCGTCGCACTTCTCGTGGCGCGCGCCGTTCCTCGTGCTCGTCGCGATGAGCCTCGTCGCGTGGTACCTCGCGTGGAGAGTCGTACCGTCGCTGGACGCGCACCTGCACGGCGAGCGGCGGAGGCCGGTCGCGCAGCTCCGCGCCGTCTTCGGCGTGCCCAATCACCTGCGGGCGTTCGGGCTCATCATCACGCTCATGACGAGCGTCTTCCTCGTCGTGCCGTTCATTGCGGCCTACAACGTCGCCAACGTCGGCATCACCGAGGCGGAGCTGCCCTACATCTATTTCGCGGGAGGGCTCGCGACGCTCTTCACGGCGCCGCTCATCGGGTGGCTCGCCGACCGCTACGGCAAGAAGCGCGTGTTCTCGATCCTCGCGTTCGTCTCGCTCGCGCCCATCCTCGTGATGACGCACCTGCCGCCGCTGCCGCTCGCGGGCGCGGTGGCGGCCAGCGTCGCCTTCTTCGTGTTCGTGCCCGGCCGCTTCGGCCCGGCCATGGCGCTCATCACCGGCAGCGTTTCGCCGGCGGTGCGCGGCAGCTTCCTCACGTTCAACACGTCGGTCCAGCAGGCGGGCGCGGGTATCGCGTCCTTCGCCGCGGGGCTGCTCGTGGGACGCGACGCGGGCGGCGCGCTCACCGGTTCGACTGGGCGGGCTGGTGCGCGGTGGCGGCGACGCTGTGCGCGGTGCTCGTCGCCCGCGCCAGGCGCGTGCCCGACGGCAGCCGGGCCGAGTAGCGCGCTTGCGGTAACATCGCGCGATGATCATCCCGTCGCTGCTCGACACGGACCTGTACAAGTTCACGATGATGCAGGTCGTGCAGCATCACTTCGCCGAAGCGCAGGTGGAGTATCGCTTCAAGTGCCGCAACGCGGGCATCGACCTCACGCCCTACGTGGCCGAGATCGAGGACGAGATCCGCGGGCTGTGCGAGCTGCGCTTCACGCGCCAGGAGCTCGAGTACCTGCGCCGCTGGCGCTTCTTCAAGAGCGACTTCGTCGATCTCCTCGGCCTCTTTCACCTCGACGAGCGCTTCATCAAGGTGACGCGGCGCGAGGATTCCCCGCGCGAGATCGACATCACGATCAAGGGACCCTGGCTGCACACGATCCTGTTCGAGGTGCCCGTGCTCGCGATCGTGTCCGAGGTGTACTACCGCAACAACGTGCCGTCGCCCGACCTCGAGGAGGGCCGCAAGCGCCTCGCCGCGAAGATCGCGCAGGCCAACACGGTGGACGCGACCGACTTCCGCATCGCCGACTACGGCACGCGCCGCCGGTTCTCGCGCGCGTGGCACGAGGAGGTGCTGCACACGCTGAAGCACGACATGCCTGCGCACTTCGTCGGCACGAGCAACGTGCGCTTCGCGATGGAGCAGGGCCTCACGCCGCTCGGCACCATGGCGCACGAGTACCTCCAGGCCTGCCAGGCGGTGGGGCCGCGGCTCCGCGACTCGCAGTCGTTCGCGTTCAGCATGTGGGCGCGCGAGTACCGCGGCGACCTGGGCATCGCGCTGTCCGACGTCGTGGGCCTCGACGCGTTCCTGCGCGACTTCGACCTCTTCTTCTGCAAGCTGTTCGACGGCGTGCGGCACGATTCGGGCGACCCCTTCGCGTGGGGCGACAAGCTGATCGAGCACTATCACCGCATGCGCATCGACCCGCGCAGCAAGACCATGGTGTTCTCGGACAGCCTCAACGTGCCCCTCGCGATGCGCCTGTACGAGTACTTCAAGGGCCGCGCCCAGACGTCCTTCGGCATCGGCACCAACCTCACCAACGACCTGGGCTACGAGTCGCTGCAGATCGTCATCAAGATGACCCGCTGCAACGGCCAGCCGGTGGCGAAGATCAGCGACGAGCCATCGAAGACCATGGACTACGACCCGTCGTACGTGAAGTACCTGCGCGAGGTGTTCCAGGTGCCGGACGCCGGCCCGCGCGCCTCCTGAACCCGCCGCGATTCCGCGCGGCGGCCGCCGGGGCCTGCCCGGCGGCGCCGGAGGCCCCGGGACGGCGCCCGGAGCGCGGTGTAGCATAGGCCCATGGCCTCGTCGAACCCCAGCGTGAAAGCGCCGCCGGCCCAGGGCGGCACCCCCGCGGCGCCGGTCGCGCGCCCGCAGAAGCAGCCCGACCGCCGCCTGCGCATCGAGGACATCCTGAAGCTCATGGTGTCCGACGGCCTCATCGGCCCGTCGGAAGCGGAGCACCTCGCCCGTTCGCGCACCCGCCAGTACGAGCATCCGCTCGAGCTCGTCGCCGCGCAGAAGTGGAAGTCGGGCAAGCCGCCCAACAAGCTCATGACGCTCGAGTTCCTGGTCGAGTGGCTCGCGGGCAAGCTGCGGGTGCCTTACTTCCACATCGACCCGCTGAAGATCGACCTGGGCGCGGTGACGCAGACGATGTCCAACGCGTACGCCGAGCGATTCCGCGTGCTGCCGGTGGCCGTGGACCGTCTCACGATCACGGTCGCCACCAGCGAGCCGTTCGTTCGCGCGTGGGCCGACGACCTCGAGGAGATGATCAAGCGCGAGGTCAAGTTCGTCTTCGCGAACCCCGCGGACATCCGTCGCTACCTGGGCGAGTTCTTCAACCTCGCGCGCTCGATGAAGCGCGCGCAGGAGACGAGCAAGGGCGAGCTCACGCTGCGCAACTTCGAGCAGCTCGTCGAGCTGGGAGCGCACGGCCACCTCGACGCCAACGACCAGCACGTCGTCCACATCGTCGACTGGCTGTGGCAATACGCGTTCGAGCAGCGCGCCTCCGACATCCACATCGAGCCGCGGCGCGACGTCGGCATCGTGCGCTTCCGCATCGACGGCATCCTCCACCAGGTGTACGCCATCCCGCACCCGGTGCTGCTCGCGATGACCTCGCGCATCAAGCTCCTGGCGCGCATGGAGATCGTCGAGAAACGCAGGCCGCAGGATGGCCGCATCAAGACGCTCTCGCCGGACGGCGACGAGGTCGAGCTCCGCATCTCGACCATGCCGACGGCCTTCGGCGAGAAGCTCGTCATGCGCATCTTCACGCCCGAAGTGCTGGTGCGCGAGTACGCCGACCTGGGCTTCACCGCGGACGACCGCGAGCGGTGGGAGCAGATGATCAAGCAGCCGAACGGGATCATCCTCGTCACCGGCCCCACGGGATCGGGCAAGACGACCACGCTCTACTCGTCGATGAAGACGCTCGCCACGCCCGAGGTGAACGTCTGCACCATCGAGGACCCGATCGAGATGATCGAGCCTCTCTTCAACCAGATGCAGGTGCAGCCCGTCATCGGCGTCGACTTCGCCACCGGCGTGCGCACGCTCATGCGCCAGGACCCCGACATCATCATGGTCGGCGAGATCCGCGACGCCGACACCGCCGACATGGCGGTGCAGGCGGCGCTCACCGGACATCTCGTGCTGTCGACGCTGCACACCAACGACGCGCCTACCGCGGTCACGCGCCTGCTCGACCTCAAGGTGCCGCCGTACCTCCTGTCGTCGACGCTCCTCGGCGTGATGGCGCAGCGCCTCGTGCGCACGCTGTGCCCGCACTGCAAGAAGCCGTCCGACCCGCCCGACGACGAGTCGTGGCGACTCATGACCGCGCCGTGGCGCGCCGAGAAGCCCGCGCAGGTGATGGGCGTGGAAGGCTGCCTCGAGTGCCGCATGACGGGATACCTAGGCCGCATCGGCCTGTACGAGATCATGCTCATGAGCGGCGCGATGCGTCGCCTCATCACGCATGACACCGACGACCGCGCGCTGCGCGAGCAGGCCTACAAGGACGGCATGAAGCCGCTGCGCGTATCGGGGGCGATGAAGGTGGCGGGCGGCCTCACGACCACCGAAGAGGTGATGAAGGTCGCGCCGCTCGCGACCTGACGCTCGACGGGAAGCCCGGCCTTTCGAGGCCCGAAAGCGACGGCTACACCGCGACGAACTTGAGCGCGACGCCGTTGTTGCAGTAGCGAAGGCCCGTCGGCTTGGGGCCATCGTCGAACACGTGGCCCTGGTGCCCGTCGCAGCGCGCGCAGTGGTATTCCGTGCGCGCCATCATGAGCTTGTGGTCGACCTTGGTGCCGAGCGCGCCGGGGATGGGCGCGTAGAAGCTCGGCCAGCCCGTGCCGCTGTCGTACTTGGTGTCGGACTTGAAGAGCGGAAGCGCGCAGCCCGCGCACACGAAGGTGCCCTTGCGCTTCTCGTTGTTGAGCGGGCTCGAGAACGGCCGCTCGGTGCCTTCCTCGCGCAGGATGTAGAACTGCTCCGGCGAGAGCGACTTGCGCCATTCGTCGGGCGTCTTGACCACGCGATCCGGCGGAGTCGTTTGCGCGAGCGAGGGAAGCGCCGACGCGCCGGCGAGCGCCGCGGTGCCGTGCAGGAGAAAGTTTCGACGGTCCATGATGTCCTTGGAGGCTTCGTTGCCCGTGGAGGTTCCAACAGTCGCGGGCGCGGGCCTATTCCTTACGGAGCGCGGGGTTGCCCTCCCGTGGTCCACGCACTATCGTCTCGCGCTTGGCCCATGGCAAGCAAGCAAAGCGCCGGCATCCTCTGCTACCGGACGCGCGACGGCGCGCTCGAAGTGCTGCTCGTGCATCCGGGCGGCCCGCTGTGGGCCGCGAAGGATGCCGGTGCGTGGTCGATCCCCAAAGGCGAGATCGACCCGGGCGAGGATCCGCTGGCAGCGGCGCGCCGCGAGTTCGAGGAAGAGACCGGGATGTGCGTCGCCGGTGCCTTCACCCGGTTGCCGCCGCGAGTCCTCAAGAGCGGCAAGACCGTCCATGCCTGGGCCGTCGAGGCGGACTTCGATCCCGCGCGGATGAGCAGCACCACGTTCATGATGGAGTGGCCCCCGCGGTCGGGGCGCGTTCAGGCGTTTCCCGAGGTGGACCGCCACGCGTGGTTCGGCCTCGCCGAGGCGTTCGATCGCATCAACGAAGGCCAGCGCCCGCTGCTCGCCGATCTCCTCGAGGTTGCGCAGCGCCGCTAGCGAACGTCTGCAAAGGCGCCCGGGAGGACGGCGCATGACGGACTTTCCCTAGCCGTCGAGGCGCGACAGCGCCGACTCGATCGCGTCGCCGGCGCCCGGGCGCACGAGCCGCTCGACCTCGCGGCCGTCGCGCAGGAAGACGAGCGTCGGCCACAGCTTCACGCGATAAGACCGCCCGAGAGGACGTCCCGGGCCGTCCTCGACCTTGACGTGGCGGACGCCGGGGTGTCGCGCGAGGGCGCGCGCAAGGTCGGCCTGGATGGACTGGCACCAGCCGCACCATCGGGCGCCGAACTCGACGAGCGTGGGCCCCGCCAGGGCGTCGACGTCCGCTCGCGAGGGCTCGTTCGGGCTCATCGGCGGACGGGGCGGGGAGGCGCGGGCAGGGGCGTCATGTGGGGTAGTATCGCGGACTTCGCGTCCCCCCATTCGCTCGTCATGAAACTTCGCCTCGCCCTCCTCGCATTGACCTGCGCGCCCGCGCTCGCCGCGACCTATGCGGGCGTCGACGTTCCGGCGCCGCTGCCGCCGAAGCCCGTCACCGAGACGTTCTGGAACGTCAAGGTGGAAGACCCGTACCGCTTCCTCGAGACCACGTCCGATCCCGCGGTTGCCGCGTGGATGCGTGCGCAGTCCGACGCCACCACCGCCATCCTCGCGAAGATCCCCGGCCGCGACGTGATGCTCGCGCGCATGAAGGAGATCGAGAACGGCGCGTCGGGCCTCGTCGACCAAGTCCAGCGCTCGGCCGGCGGCCGCTGGTTCTTCATGAAGCGCGACCCCGGCGAGAACCAGTTCAAGCTCGTATGGCGCGAGCGGGTGGACGGCCCCGACAAGCTCCTCTTCGATCCGGAGGCGCTGCGCAAGGCCACCGGCAAGCCGCACGCGATCCTGGACTTCACGCCGTCGCCCGACGGCCGCAAGCTCGCGTACGCCGTGCAGGCGGGGGGCGGTGAGATCGGCACCCTGCACGTGATCGACGTCGACTCCGGCAAGGAGCTCATCACGCCGATCGACGACATTCGCTACGCGGGCGCCGAGTGGCTGCCGGACGGTTCGGGCTTCTTCTACGCGCGCCTGCGCGACGGCTACGCGAAGCTCCCGCCGACCGAGCGCTTCAACGACCGCACGACGCACTTCCGCGCGCTGGACGCCGCCGGCACCGATCGCATCGTGTTCGCGGCCTCGCGCGACAAGAGCCTCGACCTGCCTGCGTTCGCGTCGGGTCACATCACCGCGATCGAGGGCACCGACAAGGCGGCGCTGATCGTGCGTCGCGGCGTCGACCGCAACCTGGCGCTGTACATCGCCGACCTGAAGGACGCCGTCGCGGGCACCGCCAAATGGCGATCGCTCGTGCAGCCGGCCGACCAGGTGCACGCGCTGACGCTCGGCGGCGGCTATTTCTACCTCCGCAGCGCGAGCGGCGCCGAGCGCTTCAAGGTCCTGCGCATGCCCGTGGCCGCGCCCGATCTCGCGAAGGCGCAGGTGGTGGTGCCGGAATCCACGGGTGTCGTCACGAGCATCCAGGGCGCGAGCGACGCGCTCTACATCACGCGACGCGAAGGCGCCACCACCGCGCTGTTGCGGGCGCCGCACACCGCGGACGTCAAGGTCGACCGCGTCGC